>JBAUOM010000143.1:0-14954 GCA_049579765.1 Xanthobacteraceae bacterium | reverse complement strand
TTCAGTGGGAAGCCGGACCGAGCGGCGCCCCTTCGGGGCGTACCTCGGTCGCCATCAGTCCCTTCGGTCCGGGCCCGAAGCGCACCAGGACGTACTGTCCCGGCCGCAGCTCGGCGAGACCGAAGCGGCGCAAGGTCTCCATATGGACGAAAATGTCGGGCGTGCCTTCGCCGCGGGTGAGAAAGCCGAATCCGCGCAACCGGTTGAACCACTTCACCTGCGCCCGCTCGAGCGCGCTGGTCGGGGTCACGGTGACATGGGTGCGCGGCGGGGGCATCTGCGCCGGGTGCAGCGCCGTCGATTCATCCATGGAGAGCACGCGGAACGCCTGCAGGCCGCGCGGGCGCTGCAGCACTTCGACCGCGACGCGCGCGCCCTCATAGGCGACCTGAAAGCCGTCGCGCCGCAGGCAGGTCACGTGCAGGAGTATGTCGGGCATCCCGTTGTCGGGAACGATGAAGCCGTAGCCCTTGGAGACGTCAAACCATTTGATGACGCCGGTCAATTCAATGACGCTCGCGGCCTCATCACCGATCTCGCCAGCGGCGCCGCGGGCGATTCCAAAATCGCCGCTTGGCCCCTTCGGTCCAATTCCGTCCGACGTCATGACGCCCCAACGCCGCCGCTCAGTCCAGGCGCTTCTTGCGTGCGCTTCGAATCTTGACCGCTAGCGAGGATAGCATTCGGCCGCAAAGGGGAAAGACCAAAATGCATTCATGCGTCAAAAGAGGTGGATGCCTGTGCACATCTTTAGAATCAGTGGGCGATGAAAGGAAATAGTACGGTTCCAATGTCTTCGCGCACCACCAAGTCGGCCATTTCGTCGAATTCGGTCGCTTCGCGATTGATGATTACCAGACGGGCACCATTGCGCTTGGCGAGCAAGGGGAATCCGGCGGCCGGCCACACCACCAGCGAGGACCCGACCGCGAGAAAAAGATCACAGTCAAGAGTCAGTTGTTCGGCGCGGCGCATTTCGCGTTCCGGCATCGCCTGGCCGAAGGAAACCGTCGCCGTCTTGACGTAGCCCCCGCAATCGGCGCAATCCGGCGCGCGCTCGCTCGCTTCGATGAACCTCCGGCGCACCCACGCCAACTCGTAGCGCTTGCCGCAGGCGAGACAGAGCGCATAGGTGTTGTTGCCGTGCAGCTCGATCACGTGTTCCGGCGATATTCCGGAGCTTTGATGCAGGTTGTCGATGTTTTGCGTGATCACGCCCGGTGCCTTGCCGGCGCGGTAGAAGCTGGCGAGCGCAAGGTGCCCGCGCCCGGGCCGGGCGGCGGAAAATTGCGCGTCCATGGCGAAACGCCGCCGCCACGCCTCGTCGCGCATCTCCTGGCTGGCGAGGAACTCGTCGAAGGGGATCGGCCTGTTCTTGGTCCAGAGCCCGCCGGGCGAGCGGAAGTCGGGAATGCCGCACTCGGTCGAGATGCCGGCGCCGGTGAACGGCGCGATGACCCGCGCTCCCTCTACCAGCTCCTGCAGCCGGTCGATGGCGGTCTCCAGGTCCGGCGCGATCATGTATGCTTCCTCATTCGCTTTTCCGGCAGCCGATGCAAAGAGGTCACATCATGAGATATCTGCACACCATGCTGCGCGTGCGCAACCTCGATCAAGCGCTCGACTTCTACTGCAACAAGCTCGGGCTCGAGGAGGTTCGCCGCCGGGTCGACGAGAAGAACCGCTACACCCTGGTCTTCCTGGCCGCGCCGGCGGACGAAGGGCGGGTCGAGGAGAGCAAGCGCGACGGCCGCGACGCGCCCTTGGTCGAGCTCACCCACAACTGGGACGGCGAGGACTACGGCGAGGCGCGCTATTTCGGTCACCTCGCTTACGAGGTCGACGATATTTATGGCCTATGCGAGAAGCTGATGAAGGCCGGCGTCACCATCAACCGGCCGCCGCGCGACGGCGTGATGGCGTTCGTGCGCTCCCCCGACAAGCACTCCATCGAGCTGTTGCAGAAGGGTGCCCCGCTGCCGCCCAAGGAGCCGTGGGTCTCCATGCCCAATACGGGCAAGTGGTGAGGTCGCGCCGCCCGTGCGGCGGCCGGGGCTTCCTTGCCGCACCGCGCAAACGCCTCTATATGTCGCCGCGCCAAGCGATCGCCCCCTTGCGCCCTTCGTCTAGCGGTCCAGGACGCCGCCCTTTCACGGCGGAAACACGGGTTCGATTCCCGTAGGGCGCGCCAGAGCGATGCCGCGCCGCCACCCCCTGCTACGGCTGCTTGGTCAGTTCCGTGCACGAGGCGACGCGCGCGGCCGGCGACGAGTGCATGTAGCAGAGCTCCATCCGGTTCGGTGCCAACATCGTTCCGACCGTGTAACCGTCGTCGTCGGCCAGCAGGATCGTGCCGTTGCGCGAGATCACGGCGACGATCTGGTCGTTGGTGTGCGCCGACGAAAAGGTGCCGGAGAAACGGCGGCCGTCCTGCCTGTCGACCGTCATCGTGAACGCGGTCTTATCGAACCGCGGCCCGGCCGACTGCGGCCCGGAATGATGCGGGTTGCCGCCGCCCGAGACGACCGACTCGCTCTCGCCCCTCCAGGTGCCGCGCAGATCCGGAATCGCGCTTTCCGCGGCCGCAGGCGCTGCCGCGACAAGTGCCAACGTGACGACCCAGGCAAACCTCGACATCGCTGATCTCCTCGGGATGGCGCCGCCGCTCGGGCGACAGTATCAGGCGAAGCCCCGCGCAAGACAAGACTTGGAGCCAGGGCTCGACTGGGCATCGAGGCCCGCCGCACGCGCAACCATCAGCCCGCCGCTTCGACGTCGCGGGGCGAAGATTAGCCCGCTAGTTCCGGTAAAGTCCCCATACCGCGATCAGCGCGCTGAGGGTGGCGAGGAGGAAGAGCGCGGACGGCAGCGCGCCTTGCACGTTCCATTGCAGCAGGCGCACGAGGTCGTAGAGCACGTAAGCGGCGAAGGTGAATGCCAGACCGTAGACGTATGGTTTGCCCCGGCGCGCCGCCAAAACGGCGATGACCGCAACGGCGGCTTCGAGGACGATCGAGACGACGAGCATCTTGGCCAACTCCGGTGAACCGCGTTCGCATGTTCCGCAAAATCGCGACGAGGGAATGGCCTGCCGGATCGCCGTTGGACCTTGGTCGGCACGGAACGGCTACCTTGGCAGCATGGCCGATCGTCTCTATCTTTCGCCCCTCTCGACGGGAGGGGAAAGATGTTCAAGGCGGTGGCGGCGTGCGCGCTGAGCTTGCTGATCTGGCAGCCGGCTCTGGCGGATGAGGATGTGCCCCGCCAACGTTATTACCAGTACAGGTACGTCCTGCCGGCCGAGCGGCACGTGATCGAAGTCGTGTCGCCGCCTTACAGCGGCTATTTCATCATCAACGGCGCGCGCTTCACGGGCTGGTCGCCGGCCTGCTTCAGCTGGGCCGCCGGCGAACGCATCAGGCTCGTCGCCGGGGACTGGAACGCGCGCTGCATCGGCGCCATCTTCTACAACTTCGCACGGCGCAACACCTGCAAGATGTGGTGCGGCTGGTGAGGCGGCCCGCCCGCGCCACGCGGCAACGGAAGGTGCGATCGTCGTCTTGACGGCCAATCGACACCTGCGGGGAGGTTGTTGCCGTCAGCCGGTCGGCGGATAGGCGTGACGGTGGCCGTTGCAGTCCTCGACCTCATAGCGCGCCGTGCCGTGGCCGTCGTCGCTACGGGCGAGGTAATTCGGTCCGATCGGCACCTTGCCGTGGCCGCCGGGGATGTCGAGCATGTAGGCCGGCTGGCACAGTCCGGAAAGCCGCCCGCGCAGCGCCCGCAGCAAGGCCTGGCCCTCCGCGATGCTCGTGCGCCAATGGGCGGTGCCGGGGGCGAGATCGCCGTGATGCAGGTAGTAGGGCTTGATCCGGCATTCGACCAAGCTGCGCAGCAACTCGCCGAGCGTCGCGGCATCGTCGTTGACGCCGCGCAAGAGCACGCTCTGGCCGAGCATGGGAACGCCGGCATCGACGAGGCGCGCGCAGGCGGCGCGCGCTCCGGCGCCGAGCTCGCGCGCGTGGTTGGCATGGAGCACGACATAGGTCGCCTTGCCGCGCGCCTTGAGCGCGCGCACGAGCGCGGATGTCACGCGGCCCGGCTCGACCACCGGCACGCGGGTGTGCACGCGGATGACCTTGACGTGATCGATCGCGGCGAGCGCTGAGACGATCTCCTTGAGGCGCCGCGGCGAGAGCACGAGCGGATCGCCGCCGCTGAGGATCACCTCCCAGATTTCGCCATGCGTGCGGATGTAGCCGAGAGCGGCGGCGAACTCTTCGCGCGAGAGCGCGCGCCCATTCCCGACGACCTCGCGGCGAAAGCAGAAGCGGCAGTAGACCGCGCAGACATGGACGGGCTTGAGCAGCACGCGATCGGGATAGCGGTGGACGATGCCGGCGAGCGGGCTATGGACCTCGTCCCCGATCGGATCGGCGCGCTCTTCGGGCGTTGCGTTGAGCTCGGCCGGGTCGGGGACGAACTGGCGCGCCAGCGGGTCGCGCGGATTTGCAATATCGATGAGCCCGGCGACGTCGCTCGTCACCGCCAGCGCGTAGCGCGCGGCGACCGCTTCGATCTCGGCGCGGCGCTCGGGGGGCAACAGCCCAGCCGCGATCAAGTCGTCGGGGCGGCGCAAGGTCTTGCGTGCTGATCTCATGGCGAAATCCTGGTGGCGAAGCCCCCGGTTGGCGGCGGCCGACATCGGGCGAGAGCTTTTCGCCGATGCTGGCCGGCGGCGCAACCGTCGAGCCGTTCCGGCATCCCTCCCGGCGCGGCCCGGCACGCAATCCTGCTCCCCCGCCGGCGCCGGCCGATCAGCTTGCGGAGCGCAAAAATTCGGTGTTGGTATGGACTCTATAATTGAGGGAGCACGGGCAAGATGAAGAACTATCTCGACGGCGGCGAGGCGATCCTCGAGGCCTTTCGCAAGCTCAAGATCGACTACATCATGTCATCACCCGGCTCCGAATGGTCACCCATCTGGGAGGCCCTGGCGCGCCAAGAGCTCGACAGCAAGCCCGGACCGACCTTCATCGAATCCTGGCACGAGACCCTCGCCGTCAACATGGCGACCGGCTACACGCTGATCACCGGCCGGCCGCAGGCGGTGCTGCTGCATGCCGGCGTCGGCATGTTGCAGGGAAGCATGGGCGTGCACGGCGCGCTGCAGAACGAAGTGCCCATGGTGGTGATGTCGGGCGAATCCCAGACGCTCGGCGAAGATCCCGACCTCGACATCGAGCAGCAGTGGTACGGCGGGCTGACCGTCGGCGGCATCGAGCGCTTCGTCGAGCCGTTCGCAAAATGGGCGCGCGCGGTCACCAGTCCCCATACGCTCTATGAGAGCGTGATCCGCGCCGGTGAAATGGCGCAGCGCGTTCCGAAGGGACCGATCTACCTCAACGTCGCGCTCGAGCACATGCTGCACGATTGGACGCCGCCCGCCGTCGCGCGCGAGGTGCCGCCGGCGCCCGCCGTGCAGCCGCGGCGAGAGGATGTCGAGCGGGTGGCTGAGCTTCTGCGCGGTGCCAAGAACCCGGTCATCGTGGCGGAGACCGCTGGGCGCGACCCCGAGGCATTTTCCGCACTGGTCGAGCTCGCCGATCTGCTCGCCATTCCGGTGATCAACGGCCGGGTCAACGCCTACGCCAACTTCCCGACCGATCACCCGCTCTATCTCGGCCTGGGCAATTACAAGCCGGTCGCCGAGGCCGATCTCGTATTGCTCGTGGGCGGACGCGCGCCATGGTACCCGGCGCGGCGACGGCCGACCACCGGCACCATCGTCGCGATCCACGACAACCCGCTCAAGGGCCACATGGTCTACCAGACCCTGCACGCCGACCTTTACCTCGAGGGCGGCATCGCGGAATCGCTCGAGCTGCTGGTTGCGGCCCTGAAATCGGGGAAGATCGATACCAAAGCCGTGAGCGCGCGGCGCCAGCGCTTCACGCGCGAGCACGACAACTACGTCGCCGGCCTGCGCGCCGAGCGCGAGAAGGCGCAAAACGGCAGTGGCATCGATCCGCTCTCGCTGATGGGCGCGCTCGGTGACGTAATGCCGGCCGAGACGATCTACGTCGATGAGACCATCACCCACTCGCCGATGCTGCGGCAGCATCTCCCGCAGACCAAGCCGCAAAGCTTCTTCCGAGGCTCAGGCGGCCTCGGCCAGGGCATCGGCACCGCGCTTGGGATCAAGCTCGCGGCGCCGGAGCGGCCGGTGGCCCTGCTGGTCGGCGACGGCTCGTTTCTCTATAATCCCATCGTCCAGGCGCTCGGGGCGTCCAAGCGCCACGGCCTGCCGATCATCATCGTCGTCCTCAACAACAAGAAATACGAGGCGATGCGCAAGGGCCATATCCACCACTATCCGGACGGCGCCTCGGCCAGCAAGAACCTGCATTTCGGCGTCACCATCGATGGACCCGACTACGAGCAATTGGGCAGCCATTTCGGCTTCCACGGGCAGCGCGTCGAAAAGCTCGCCGAGCTCAAGGGCGCGCTGCAGGATGCGCTGGCCGCCACGAAAGCCGGCAAGACCGCGCTCCTCAACGTTATGGTGACACGCTAGAGCAGGATGACTTTTCTTCGAATCGTCATCCCGATCTAGCTTCTTGTCTGAGCATGATCTTTTCCGAAAACCGCTGCACACTTTTCGGGATCATGCTTTAACGGGTCCGACTGTTCGTCAGCACTCGCAGCACGCTCAGACAGGGACCCGAAGTTCGCGATCGCACTGGCCGCACGCTGGGCGCAAACTTCGGGTTTCGGGGTGCTTGCCGACGATGCCACGGGATTTGTGCCGCGCGGCGAGACCGCACCGCATTGCGCCATGCGCGCTGCGGTGGGCGAGTGGCTCACTGGTTCGAATAGCCGATGGCTCGGACCATCTTGCCCCAGCTCGCCACCTCGGCCTTGAAGTAGTCCTCGGCCTCGGCCCGGTCCTTCATCATCACGTCGAAGCCGATGGTCTTGAGCTTCTGTTGGACCTCCGGCTCCTTCAGGATCGCGTTGATCTCGGCATTGAGCTTGGCGACGACCGCATCCGGCGTCTTCGCCGGGGCGAAGAACCCGACCCACGAGCCCGAATAGACATTGGGGAATCCCATCTCGCCGTAGGTCGGTACATTCGGCACCGCCGAGTTGCGCGTCGCGCTCGCCAGCCCGATGCCGCGCAGGAGCCCCTGCGTGATCGGCGGCACCACCGTCGGCAGCGTCAGCACGATCGCATCCACATGGTTGCCGATCGCCGACTGCACGGCCGGCGCGCCGCCCGTGAACGGCACGTGCACGGCCTGCACCTTTGCGACCTCGCGGAAAAAATACTCCGCGCCGATATGCGGCCCGGTTCCGACACCGGCGCTGCCGTAGGTGAAGCTCTTCGCCTTCCCGTTCCGGATGAATTCCTTCAGATCCTTGGCCGGATTGCTCGGATGGACCGCGAGAACGTCCGGGCTGATCGCGACAATGGCGATGGCGCGCAGGTCGTCGACCGAAAATCCCTTGTTCTTGGTGGCGGTCTCGTTGACCGCCAGGCTGGTCGTGGTCGCGAGGATGGTATAGCCGTCCGCCGCCGCCCCGCTCACGGACTTGGCAGCGAGATTGCCCCCGGCGCCGCCACGATTCTCCACCACCACTGTGTGGCCGAGCCGCTCGCTGAGCTTTTGCCCGACCAGCCGGGCGACGACGTCGGCAATGCCGCCGGCCGCGAAGGCGACCTGGAGCGTGATGTTCTGCGTCGGATAGGCCTGCGCCCAAGCGGGCTGCAAGGCCAGCTGCGCAAGGCCGATGACGAGGATCCCCGTCTTGAGGCTGCGACGCGCGGCAGGGAACAACAGCATGCAATGTCCTTTCGTTTACTTGCGACGTCGCTGACGCCCGTCGGCGTCATCACCGTGCCTGCATGATCTCTCGAACTCGTGGCCACGAGGCAGCGCCATGGCGTCGCATCAGGCCAAGGTAATCGGCATTCTCCCATTTGACGATGGCCTCGCGAAAGCTCGCTCGCGCCTTGCAGCGATCGTACCAATCTGCGACCCGATGCCGACCTTCGAGCATGCCCAGAAGGTCGAGGTGCTCCAGACGGGCCAGGTACGGCGTGAACGCGACATCGGCCAAAGTATAGTCGCCGGCGAGCCATCGTTGCCCGGCAAGCGCCTCCTCCATCTCATCGAGTAGCAGCACCATGCGCTGGACCGCAACGACGAAGTGTTTGGAGTTCGTTCCATTTTCGATCACGTCGCGCCGACGCTCGCGCTTGAAGACGTTCGGTATTTCCTCGAGCATCTTCTTTCCGAGCTGGCCGCGCTCGAGGTACTGATGCCGGAACGCGATGCCGAAGCTCAGGATCGCGGCCGAGGCGTCGTGGACGTCCTCGTCGAGCTGCTTCGTCCACAACCGCATCTTGGCGCGGCCGTAGGGATCTTTCGGCGCCAGCGCCGGTTGCGGACGGCTCTCGTCGAGATATTCGAGGATGACGTTCGATTCCGGGATGGTTTTCTCGCCGTCGACGAGAGTTGGCACCACCGCGCGACGATTGAGCGCGCGATACCAGGACTGTTGATGCTCGCCGGCGCGCAGCACGAGGTGGCGGCTTTCCCATTCGAGCCCCTTCTCGGCGAGGCACAGCCTCACCTTCTGCGCGCACAGCGACATATCGTTGTGGTAGAGAGTCAGCATTGTCGAACCTCTCCCTGGTCTCCCGCAAGTCACGTCATCAAGTCACGCCTTGGGCAGCGGCGTCCACAGCACCTGGTCGATGGCGGTGGCTCCGGTCGCGAGCATCACCAGCCGATCGAACCCGAGCGCGATGCCGCAGGCTTGCGGCATCACGGCGAGCGCGCCGAGAAAATCCTCGTCGATCGGATGGCGCTCGCCGTAGACGCGCTCCTTCTCCGCCATCTGCGCCTCCAGGCGCTTGCGCTGCTCCTCGGCATCGGTCAACTCGCCGCAGCCGTTGGCAAGCTCGACTCCGCAGGCATACAGCTCGAAGCGCTCGGCCAGCCGCGGATCGGCGGCCTTCGGTTTGGCGAGCGGCGATTGAACCGCGGGATATTCGTAAAGGATCGTCGCACGCGCGATCCCGAGCTGAGGTTCGATCCGTTCGACCAGTATGCGGCTGAAGATGTCGCCCCAATTATCGTCGGCCGCGGTACGGATGCCGGCGGCATCGGCCGCCGCCGCCAAACGCATCGGCGGCGCGGGCGGCAGCGTCGGCATGAGGTCGATGCCGGCGTAACGCAGGAATGCCTGCGCCACCGTCAACCGCTCGGGCACGGCGAAGGGATCCATTACGCGGTCGCGGAACGAGAACCGCTGCGCGCCGGCGGTGTCCGCCGCGAGCGCAAGAATGGCCGCGCAGTCCTCCATCAGCACCTCGTAGGATTCATTCGCCCGGTACCACTCGAGGAGCGTGAATTCCGGATGGTGCAGCGCGCCGCGCTCGCGGTTTCGAAACGAGCGGGCGAACTCCACGATCCGGCGCTCGCCCGCCGCCAACAGCTTCTTGCAGGCGAATTCCGGCGAAGTCCGTAGGTAGAGTTGCTCACGACCGCCCGCGAGCGCAACGAGTTCGGTTGCGAAGGCGTGGAGATGGGCCTCGTTCCCCGGCGAAGCGACCAGCGCCCCGGTCTCGACCTCGACGAAATCCCGCGCCGCGAAGAATTCCCGCAATGCCGCGGCGATGCGCATGCGCATGAGAAGGAAGGGCCGCCGCGCGGCGTGCAGGGACCAGAAAGGCGGCGGCATCGGGGCGCTCCTCCGGCCGGTGGCGTCAGCGGCCCGACCGGCGCGAAAATCGCTGGCGAATACTCGCCAGATCAGTATGGTGCGGCCCGACATTCGGGCCGGCCGCGGAGCGGCTGCCCGCGCCCGACAATCGAGGAAAACTCGCCGTGAAAGTCATCGCCAGCTCGCTCCGCAAAGGCAATATCGTCGACGTCGACGGGAAGCTCTATGTCGTGCTCAACGCCGAGAGCTTCCATCCCGGCAAGGGCACCCCGACTACCCAGGTGGACATGCGCCGGATCAGCGACGGCGTAAAGGTGTCGCAGCGTTACAAGACGACCGAGCAGGTCGAGCGCGCCTATGTAGAGGATCGCGAGTTTCAATACCTCTATCAGGATGGCGACGGCTTCCACTTCATGAATACGGAGAACTACGACCAGGTCGCACTGCCGGCCGACATCATCGGCGACCAGGCCGCCTATCTCCAGCCGGAAATGAAGGTCACGCTGTCCGTCCACGAGGGCGTGCCGGTCTCGATCGAGCTTCCCCAGAAAGCGATCCTGGAAGTGGTGGAGACCGAGCCTTCGGTGAAAGGTCAGACCGCCGCCTCCTCCTACAAGCCGGCGCTGCTGTCGAACGGCGTGCGCACCATGGTCCCGCCGTTCGTTGGGACCGGGACGAAGATCGTGGTCATGACGGCGGACGGCTCTTATGTCGAGCGCGCCAAGGACTGAGATCCGTGTCCTGCGACGGGCCAGCGCCGCGCGCCAACCCGTTTGCAACAGTGTGAACTTTTCTCGTTAACCTACTTGGCACGAATCGCGGCCGCGGCAATACTCGAATCGTGCCCGGACGTCGCGGTGATCGCTCCGGCAAGGTATGGGGCGTCATGTTGCGCGGATTCGGCATAGCGGGCCTTGCGCTCGCGGCTGGGATTGCGGCTGCGGCTGCGCAGGAGATGCGAAGCCCGCGCGTCCTGCCGGTCCACGTCGATTGGGATGCAGTCGCCGCGCAGCTCGGCGCGAGCGACGCGCCCACGCCGGTCGGCGCTGCGGATCTGCTGGCAACTCTCAACCGCGCCAGCGGCGAGCGCTTTGCGAATATCGCAGCCAGCCCGGTGCCGGTGCTGCTGCCGTTCGACACCGCCGCCTTTCTGCACGACCGTGCAGGCGCCGCAACCGAATCATCGATGGAACCCGGGGTGCCGGCCGAAGATTACCTCTTCGGCTTCAGCGCCGTGCCGTTCTTCTACTCCGGACCCGCGGGCTATGACGCCGTCGTCGTCGCGCGCGCGCAGGACCTGCCCGATTTGAAGCTGCGCTCTTCAAACCCGATCTACATCCATATCGGGGGCTCGGCCCTTGTCTATGAACTCGACGAGCCCAACGGCATGATCGGATGGCCGGTCCACGGCCTCGACGAGATCCCCGGCATCCGCCGCACGTATCTCGAGACTTACGTGCGCTACACCTTCGTGCGCTACGGGGTGCCCTACGTCGTCGCGATCGAATGCTCCGACGGCAGCGCTCGCTTCCGAAAATTGTCGTGCCGCGACGCCGACAAGGTCGCCGTGCGCTTCCTCAAGACGTTGCACGTCGCCGGCGGCACGCCGCGCGATCAACCGGACGGCCCGCTCGCGACCGATACGGTCGACCGGCCGGCGGCAGAGTCGACGGTGTTCACCTATCACAGCCCCGGCGACCTCATTCCCGGCACGGGCTTCAGGCGCAGGAGCGGGGTCGCGGACTACACGGTCTATTCCAAGATCCGGTTCCCGCTGGCCGATGCGCCCGCCTTCGCCAATTCCCAGTCCTTCATGAATTGGGGCAATTGCGAGGGGACGGGACGCGCCGGCGCCGGGACGCTGGGCGGGGTCCGCGCTTATCGCTGCCGGGTGAACGACCAGACCTTGATCTCCGACGAGTCGGCGGCGGAGAACTATTCCTATCCCTGGCGGGATAACTTTTGCGAGACCCGCTTCTTTTATGTCGGCCAGTGTCCGGCCGGCCTCGGCCACCAGGGGCAGGACATCCGCCCGGCCTTCTGCCGGCAGCGCGTGCCGGGGGCGAACCGCTGCGAGCCTTATCTGCACGACGTGGTCGCCGTGCGCGACGGAGCGGTGTTGCGCGCCCCCGGCCAGGAGGCGCTTTACATCGTCGTCAATGCGCCCGACGAGCGCCTGCGCTTCCGCTACCTGCACATGTTGCCCCGCCAAGCCGACGCCGACGGGCTGGTGAGCGGCCGCCTGGTGCGCGAGGGCGAGGTGATCGGCAAAGTCGGCAATTTCTTTCAACGCGAGCGCGCCACGTCCTATCATCTGCATTTCGACATCCAGGTGCCGACCCAGTACGGCTGGGTTTTCGTCAATCCCTACATGACGCTGGTCGCTGCCTACGAGCGGCTGATCCGCGGCCGCGGCCACGAGATCAGGGAGCAGGAGACGCAGGAGGATGTTCCAACCGCATCGATCCTGCCCATGCCGGCTCCCCGCCCGAATCCCGAAGCCAACGTGAGCGTGGCCGCAAAGCCGACAGAAATGGTCGTAAAATCGCCGCCAGAGGAAATCGATTCCAGGGTGCGGCGCCATGAGCGAGCGGTCAGACTTTCTCCTGTCAAGGCGAGCCTGCCTGCCGATGCTGGCCGCGGCCATGGCGGCCTGGAGCGCCGCGGCGCAGGCGCAGGGCAGCAAGGCGGGGTTCGAGGATTGGGTCGCGGCCTTTCGCGCAAAAGCACGGGCGCGGGGGATTTCCGACGCCACCTACAGTCGCGTCATGGGCAATATCAAGCCCGACACGTCGGTCTTTGAACTCAATCGCCGGCAGCCCGAATTCAACGAGCAAGTCTGGCAATATCTCAATCGCCGCGTCTCGGACTGGCGCATCATCACCGGCAAGGAAAAGGCGGAGGAATACGCGCCGCTGTTCGCGCGTATCGAGAAGGACTACGGCGTCGACCGCTCGGTCATGCTCGGCCTCTGGGGCATCGAATCCGCCTTCGGCGACCCGGACGTCCAGAAAAATCACATGCGTCCGGTCATTCCGGCGCTGGCCGCGCTCGCGTGGGGCGAGCCGCGCCGCCGCGCCTATTGGGAGCAGGAACTGCTCAACGCGCTCGTCATCATCGACCGCGGCTGGAGCACGCCCGAGGAGATGCGCGGCTCCTGGGCGGGCGCCATGGGCCACACCCAGTGGATGCCCGAGGTGTGGCTCAACGTCGGGCTCGACTACGATGGCGACCGGCGGGTGACGCCCTTCGGCAAGCCCGATGACGCACTGGCGGGCACCGCGCAATATCTCGTCAAGCGCGGCAAGTACCGCGCCGGCGAGCACTGGGGCTACGAGGTGCGCGGAACAGCGGGCACCGCGCACGCAGGGGGGTCGCGCAGCTACGACGCGTGGCAGAAGGCCGGCGTCACCCGCGCCGACGGCAAGCCGTTCCCGCGCCCCAACGCCTCGGCAAGACTTTGGGCGCCGGTCTCGGGCGGACCGGTTTTCCTGCTCGGGCCGAATTTCTACGCCGTGCGCTCGTACAACCCGTCGATGAACTACACCTTGTCGATCGTGCACCTCGGCGATCGCATCATGGGTGGCGGGCCGTTCGTGCAACCCTTCCCCGGCGGCGAGCGCACGCCGACGCTGGCGGAAGTGCAGGAAATCCAGAAGCGCCTGACCGCGCTGGGCTTCGACACCGGCGGCACCGACGGACGGGTGGGCAACGACACCATGACGGCGGTGCGCAATTTCCAGCGCAAGGTCGGCATGCAGCCCGCGGACGGCTATGCCGGTGTCAAGCTGCTGGCGCGGTTGCGTCAGGGCCTCTGATCCGGTTCTATGGGGTCCCTTTCCCGGAACCCAAGGACCATCCCGTGACGACTGCAAAAGCCAAGGCGGCGCCGGCCGCCGAAAAGCCCGCGAGCGGGGCCCACCCGTCACTGCGCGCGCTCGAGCGCCCGGCCAACCTGACCGGCTCTAACGCGCCCGGTTTCGGCAGCGACGTGGTTGCCGACACGCTGCGCGCGCTCGAGATTCCCTATGTCGCGCTCAATCCCGGCGCGAGCTACCGCGGCTTGCACGACTCGATCGTCAACTTCCTCGGCAACGAGACGCCGCAGATGCTGCTTTGCCTGCATGAGGAGAGCGCGGTTGCGATCGCACACGGCTACGCCAAGGTCACCGGCAAGGCCATGGCCGCGGCCGTCCACTCCAATGTCGGCCTGTTCCACGCCACCATGGCGATCTTCAACGCTTGGTGCGACCGTCTGCCCGTCGTCGTGTTGGGAGCGACGGGACCGGTCGACGCCGCCAAGCGCCGGCCTTGGATCGACTGGATTCACACCGCGCGTGATCAGGGCGCGATCGTGCGCAACTATACCAAATGGGACGACCAGCCGGCCTCGCCCGCGGCCGCGCGCGAGGCGCTCATGCGCGCCACCTGGATCGCCAATACGGCCCCCATGGGGCCGGTCTACATCAACCTCGACGCCGAAATGCAGGAGGCGAAGCTCTCCGAGCCGCTCGCCCCGATCGACCCGGCGCGGTTCATGCCGCAGGCCCAGCCCGGGGCTTCCGCCGAGCTGGTCGAGGAAGCGGCCGCCATTCTCAAATCGGCCCGCAGTCCCGTCATCCTGATGGGGCGGGTCTCCCGCAGCCCGGACGGCTGGAACGCTCGCCTCGCGCTCGCCGAAACGCTCAACGCCAAGGTCATCAGCGATCTGAAAATCGGCTGCGGCTTTCCGACCGATCACCCGCTGCATGCGGGCGCCCCGGCGTCGAACGCGATGGTGCCCGAAGCCGTCGAGGCGCTCAAAGCGGCGGACGTCATTCTCGCGCTCGACTGGGTCGATCTCGGCGGCGCCCTGCGCGCGGCCTTCGGCCAAGACCCGCCCAAGGCGAAGATCATCAATGTCAGCGCCGACTTCCACATCCACAACGGCTGGAGCATGGATTACGAAATGCTTCCGCCGGTCGACCTGTTGCTGCCGACCACCCCCGACCAGGCGGTGCCGCACCTCGTCGCCGCGCTGGGCGGCGCGAAGGCGCGCAAGCCTGCGGCGGTGAAGACGCAAGCGCAGGCCTACGAGCCCGCCGGCGGCCCGCTGCGGGTCGACGATCTCGCGCGATCGCTCAAGGCGGCGGTCGGCGATCGGGAGGTGACGCTCACCCACCTGCCGCTCTCCTGGAACGGAGCGACCTGGCCGTTCCGTGATCCGCTCGACTATATCG
>JBAUOM010000142.1:0-4110 GCA_049579765.1 Xanthobacteraceae bacterium | reverse complement strand
AGCCAAGCCCGACGGCTACACGCTGTTCATCGGCGGCTCGCCCTCGCACGTGATCACGCCGGCGCTGATGAAGGAGGCGGGCTACGACGGCATCAAGTCGTTTGCGCCGATCGCGACCGTCGGCGACGTGCCGAACGTGCTGGTCGTGCCGCCGAGCCGCCCCTACAAGAGCGTGGCGGAGCTCGTCGCCGCCGCCCGCAGCGCGAACGGCAACATGACCTTCGCCACCGTCGGCGTCGGCAGCATCCCGCAGTTTCTCGGCATCCTGCTGCAGCTGCGCGCCGACGTGAAGCTGATCGAGGTGCCCTACAAGGGCGGCGCGCCGGCCGCGGTCGATCTGCTCGGCGGCCGGGTCGACCTGGCGTTCCTCAATGTGCCGGCGGTGCTGTCGCAGGTGCAGGGGGGTGAGCTGCGCGCGCTCGCCGTCGCCAGCGCGACGCGCGCCAAGGCGCTGCCCGACACGCCGACCATGGCCGAGGCCGGCTACCCTGATTTCGCGATGAGCACCTGGTACGGAATTTCAGCGCCGGCCGGAACCTCGCGCGAGATCATCGGCAAGCTCTATGCCGCCATCGCCAAGACGCTGAGCACGCCGAAAGTGCGGGACAAGATCGAATCGCAGGGCGCCCAAGTTTTCCTGAAAGATCCCGAGGCCTACGCCGCCTACCTGCAAGCCGACGCCAAGCTCATGCTGGAGCTGATCAAGCGCGCCAACATGGCGGCGAACTGATCGGGCTGCGGCCGGCGGCGCGGACAGGCTCGCAGCCGCGCCGTATCTACGATCTACGAAATCACCCTGCACGTCGACCACCGGCTTGCCGGCGAAAACGAGCTCGCAGCAGGCCGAATGCGGCGCGCACGGCCGCGCAGGAATGGGTCGTGCCTCGAGCCTGCCTCGTCCGCATGAGCGAGACGCTGAACGAACCCGTGCTGCTGACCACGCACGCCGATTTCCACATCTACCGGCGGCACGGCCGCCAGATCATTCCGTGCATGCTGCCGCGCTGAAGCCGCGCGCTGCGCCAGTCCGCGCCCGGTACCTTCCGAACTATCCGCCCAACCCGCGGCGCACGATGCGCGCGCTCGCCGTCGCCAGCGCGACGCGCGCTGCCGGTCAATCGACGCGGGAGGGATCGACGATGAAATTGGTGAAGCCGCCGTCGCGGTCGTCCATGCCGGCGAGCGCCTCGTTGACCTGCGACAGCGGAAAGACGCGGTGCTCCAGGGCGGATGCGTCGAGCGTTCCCGCCGCCGCCATCGCCGCCATCTCCTGGCCTTCACCGGTGGTGAACCAGACCGAGCCTTGCAGCCCGATGCGGTTCGTCATCAGCCAGAAGGCGTTCAGCGGCAGCACCTCCATCACCGCGCCGACATTCGCCGCCCGCCCGCCGCGGCGCAGCGTGTAGAGCGCCCGCATCAGCGCGGCCGCGGGGGCGCCCGGCGGCAGGCAATCGAGCACGCTGTCGACGCCGTAGCCCTCGGTCATCGCTCTTGCCCAGGCCACCAGCGGATCCTGGCCGCCCGCGGGCGGCGCCTTGGCGTCTCCGACCGCGAAGACCTCGATGCGTTGAGGCGACAAGCTCTTGACCCGGCTGAGCAGCGCAGCGTTGCGGCCGGTCCCGAGGATTTTCGTCGCGCCCATGGCGAGGGCGAGCATCGCCGCGTTGAGGCCGAGCGTGCCGCTGATGCCGTTCACCAGGAAGGTCTGGCCGGGACCGACGCCGAGCTTCTTCATGGCCGCGTAGGCGGTGCCGAAATAGCCGAAGCGCGCCGCCACCTCGAAGCTCACATTGTCCGGCAGCTTGACCAGGGCGTCCTCGGGGGCGGTGATGTACTGGCACAGCCCGCCATAGGGATAGGCCTTCATGATCTCCTGCGAGCGACCGAAATAGCCCTGGAAGGTGAAGCTCGGGCAGTCGAGCGTCTGGCCGCTGCGGCACATCCGGCACGACCCGCATTTGCGCGCGGGGTTGACGTAGACCCGCTCGCCCGGACGGATCGCGCGCACCTGGTCGCCGACCTTGGCGATGGTGCCGGTCGGGTCGAGCCCGAAGATCGCCGGCAGCGGCGGCATGATCTTGAGGTCCGGGGTCTGCGTGCCGAAGAAGTTGGCGACCACGCGCGCCAGATTGGGCACGATGCCGCAGGCCCTGACCTCGACCAGCACGTCGGTCGGCCTCGGCTCGGGGATCGCAATGCGATCGAGCCGCATCGGCTCGCCGTAATCGTGAAGGCGCGCTGCCAGCATCGTCGTCATCGCCGCTATCCCCCAGCTTGATCGGGCTTCGGATACTGGGCGACCGCGGCCCTGCGGCGCAATCCCCGATCCGGCCGCCGCGGCATATCTCCGATAAGGCCGCGCAATCTCCGACGAGCCGCCCAGAACGTTCCGCGCAGCGGGGTCACGACCTGGTGCGCCGTCAAGCTGCCGTTCGTTTCACGGCGGTTATTTGCCGCACAGCGTGCACGTGATGTCGCAGCGGCGGCCGGCCACCGCCGCGTTGCGCGGCCGCGGGCGATCACCTAGCATTGCGTAGCGGCCCCATTTCAGAGGGCCGGCGACGCGCACGTGGTGCGGCTGTCCGCCATAGCAAAAACAAAAGTTCGCGTGCGGCCGCACGCCGGTGTCGGGCTCCCCGCGCTCTCGCGCGGGCGCCTCGGCGCTTGCTCCACGTGCGTGCCGACGCTCGCGGGACAACACCAGGGAGGACAACATGCATCTTTCGAGGCGTGCCATCGGCATTCCGGCGGTCTTGGCCGCCGGCGCATTCGCATTATCGCTCTCGCTCGGCGCGGCGCGGGCAGGGGAGCAGAAGACCTATGTGATGAAGATCAGTCTTCCGACCTTGAACGACACCGTGCACCAGGTCGCCAAGAATCTGGCCGCCGCGGTCGAAAAGGAGTCCGGCGGGCGCATCAAGGCCGAGGTCTATCCCGCAAGCCAGCTCGGCCCGATCGCCCGGCAGATCGAAGGCACGCAGTTCGGCGCCATCCAATGCGCGATCATTCCGCCCGAGTTCTTCGTCGGCGTGGACGAGCGCTTCGAGGTGATGACAGCCCCGGGATTGGTCGCGTCGATGCAGCAGGGGCAGCACGTCGCCGCGGACCCGCAGGTGCTCAAGCTGATGCTCGGGCTGGGCGCCGACAAGGGGCTGCACGGCGCCGGCCTGTTCCTGGCGACGCCGTCCTCGATCGTCTCCAAGAAACCGATCCGCCAGCTCGAGGACTTCAAGGGCAAGAAGCTGCGCATCTTCGCGTCGGACTTCCAATTCGAGGCGCTCAAGCGGCTGGACGCGACGCCGGTGGCGATGACGCTCGGCGACGTGCTGCCGGCGATCCAGCAGGGCGCCATCGACGGCGCCATCGCCGCGCTCAACGTCTTCGTTCCCATGCAGTATCAGGACGCCGCCAAATACGTGACCGAGACCAACCAGCCCTCGATCTTCCTGATCGTCGAGATCAGCCGCAGATGGTACGAATCGCTGCCCAAGGATCTGCAGCAGGTGGTCGACAAGGCGGCCGCGCGGGAAACCGTGGCGATCAATCAGGGCGCGGCCGATTTCGTCGACAAGATGCGCAAGACCTGGGTGGAGCGCGGGGGCGAGCTCATCAGCCTGGCGCCCGACCAGCAGGCGGAGATGATGAAGACGCTGGCGAGCGTCGGCGCCGACGTCTCCGCGCACAAGCCCAAGCTCAGCGCGGCCTACAAGGTGGTGACCGACGCGGCCGCGCGCGTGCACTAGAGCGGGATGATTTTTCGTTGAATCATCATCCCGCTCTAAGCTTTTGTTTTGCGCGTGATCTTTTCCGAAAACCGGTATCCACTTTTCGGGATCACGCGCTAGCTAATCCAATGTTGTGTCTCTGACAACTCGTGCCGTTCGTGTCCCGGGCGCAACGCAGCGCCATAGCGCGTCAAAGACGCGCGCAAACACGCTTATGGCGGTGCGTTGCAGTCAAGCTTGCGCAGACTGCGTAAACTTGTCTGCGCTGCTCATGTTGCGCTGCGCCCGGGACACACAAGGTACAAGTGCCCCTCGCAGGATCAGCGCTTGCGGCGGAAGTAACCGGGCAGCACGCGGACCATCGCCTTGACGCGGACCCAGAGCG
>JBAUOM010000141.1:0-4380 GCA_049579765.1 Xanthobacteraceae bacterium | reverse complement strand
GGCCTATATCGGGCTCGTCCCCGGCCCGCGGCAGCCGCTGATGGCGACGCTCGCCGGAAGCAGCGGCCAGCCGAACTTCGTCGCCGCGGTGACCGCGGCCGGCAATAGTCTGGTCGTGGTGCCGGCCTCGCTGCTGACGACCGATCGGCGCGCGATCGAGCTGTGGCTGATCCCGACCGGCCCCGACCAGCGGCCGCATTCGCTCGGGCTGGTTGAGCCCGGCCAACCGATCCGGCTCACCATTCCGCCCGATCTTGCCGGCCGTCTCGGTCCGGACGCGACCCTCGCCGTATCGCTCGAGCCGCCGGGCGGCTCGCCGACCGGCCAGCCCACCGGTCCGGTCATCGCCAGCGGAAAGCTCACAAGTTTGTGAGCTATCGCAGCGGCTTCCGCGGCGCCTTCGCCGGTCGGAAAAACATCCCCGCCTGCATCCGGACCCCGCGTCCTCCGTATCTGCAATCGCAAGCCGCTGGCGCGGCGCGACTGCAAACTCACGGAGAAGCGACATGAAACTCTCACGCTCGATCCTCCCGACGGCGGCTGCCGTTGCGGCGCTCGTGTTCGGCGCCGTGCTGGCGACCCCGACGCTGGCGGAAATGAAGGAGAAGACCGTCACCGTCGGCGGCGCTCCGATGTATCCCTCGAAGAACATCATCCAGAACGCGATCAATTCGAAGGACCACACCACGCTCGTCGCCGCGGTGAAAGCCGCCGGTCTGGTCGAGACGTTGCAGGGGCCCGGTCCCTTTACGGTCTTCGCGCCGACCAACGACGCCTTCGCCAAGCTGCCGGCGGGCACGGTCGACACGCTGCTCAAGCCCAACATGAAGGAGAAGCTGGTCGCCGTGCTCACCTATCACGTCCTGCCCGGACGCCTCTCGGTCAGGGACCTGTGGGAGGCCTCCAACAAAGGCGGCGGCAAGGCCAAGTTCAAGACCGTCGAGGGCGAAGAGCTCACGGTCGAATTCAAGGGTCAGAAGCTGACCATCCACGACGCCAAGGGCAATGCCGCGCGCGTGACCATCCAGAACGTGTTCCAATCGAACGGCGTCATCCACGTGATCGACTCGGTGCTGCTGCCGAGCTGACGGCGCGCTTCCGCCGGTGCATCGGCGCAGCCTCTGCCCACACACCTGCGCCGATCGGCACGGGGCCCGCCGCGGACACGCGGCGGGCCTTCGCCGTGCTGCAAGGCATTGGTTCCCACGCTAAATCAGCAATGGGCAGGTCCGCTCGACCGCAGGTCTACCCCCTCCCGCTCGGGGCCACCGTCCGCTGCGCTTCCCTCGGCTCCATTGGCCGTGTCGGCCGGCACCTGCTTGGTCAGGGCGTCGCTTTTGGCCATGTAGGCCCTGGCCATGATGATCAGGCGGTTTGAGACCTCATCGTCCGACGCAAGGAGGGAAAGCCGAATGCAGATGTCGGCTTGGCGGCGGAAATAGTCCGGACTTGGCATTGCACGGGACCCCCATTTTTTCCGCAACGCAAGACTGTCGGTACGGTTCCCGACAGACGGCAGTCGGGGCTGATTATTCGCTGCGGCCAATCGTCCCCCCGGGGGCGTTGCAATCAGAGCTCGGGGTCGCTTGGCCGGGGCGGCGCAACACGCTCGCCCATGCGCCAGCCGCTCAGTTGGCGATGCCCATCGCGTGCTCGAACGCCCGCCGCACCTCGGGGGGCTGGCCGTAGCAGTGCCGGAACGCCCGCAGGCGCGCCTTCAGCAGGGGATATTTGTCGTACTCCTCGAGGGCAATTCCCTCGACGGATTCCCGCTTCTGGAAATACGGCAGCTCGACGCATCTCGCGACGTTCGGGTTGCGGATGATCGCCTTCGGCTCGCGGCCCTGGGCGACGGCGTCGAGGTCATCGAACAGGCGCTTGCGGATCATGGCGATGCCGAGGTCACTGGCCCCGATATTCTCCTTGGTGCGGTCGGCGATCCGGCCCTGGCCGACCCAGGCGATGATATCCTGGTTGATGACGTGGCTCGAGATCCAGCGGCCGTTCTCGTCCTTGATCGGGCTCACCCAGGTCGGCACGCTGCCCTGCACGTAGGGCTCGCGCCCCTTCGGTACGCGCATGAAGAACCAGGCCACGCTCAACGTACTCTCGTCGTCGACCGGCACGCGCCACTCGAAGTGGTTGCCGAGATAGAACCCGTTCGGCCACAGCGCGATCCGACCCACGGTCCAGTACGGATTGCGTTCGTCGGAATCCTCGCGCACGCGCTTGTAGGTGAAGCCGTAGTCGAACTCCTCGAACTTGAGCTTGAGATGCCGCGCGGCGTAGGGACCGGTCTTGCCGGCGAGCCGCAGGCTCCAGTTGTCGTGCATCCATTCGAAGTGCACGGGGTCGCAGGAGTTCTCCTGGCACTGGAACCAATTGCACGGCACGTCCGAGAGGACGATCTCGCGAAAGCCGTTCTCCCAGGTGAACGGTTCCCACACCGGCAGCTCGGGCGCCGGCTGCGGCCCCATATAGGCGAAGAGCAGGCCGGCGCATTCCTTCACCGGATAGGCCTTGGCCGAACAGCGCTCCTTGGCGCGTGAGCGCGGGTTGACGAGGTCGTCGTAGGGCTGCTCGAGGCAGCGGCCGGCCTCGTCCATCAACCAGCCATGGTAGTTGCAGCGGATGCCGGTTTCCTCGACGAAGCCGTAGGCGAGATCCGCGCGCCGGTGCGGACAATTCCGGTCGAGCAGGCCGAAGCGCCCGCCCAGATCCCTGTACAGCACGAGGTCCTCGCCCATCAGGCGAACGGCCTTGATCGGATTGTGGTCCAGCTCGCTCGCGCCGCCGATCGGCATCCAATAGCGACGCAGCAATTCTCCCATCGGCGTCCCCGGCCCGACCTGGGTGAGAAGCCGGTTTTTCTCCGCGCTCAGCACGCCCCACCTCGCTCGTGTTTCGCTCCGGTTGCCGATCTTTATTGCAATTGCGCGAGCCGGCAACGGCCTCTAGTGACTTTCGCCGCCGCGTTATTGCACACTCGACGCGACCATGGAACATGGCCGCCACACATCGAAGCCGCCTGCGGACCCGAGCAAGCGCCGTGTCCGCATCCGGAATGCGGCCTGGCTGACGGTGCTGGCCGCCGCCGCAGCCGGCGCGGCGCAGGCGCAGGATAGCGCGCCCGCGTCCGCCTCCTGCGCGAGCAAGATCGCCGCCGTTCTCGCCGACATCGCCGCGCGCGACCTCGACACGACCGAGGGGCCGCCGCTCAACGCTTTCTCGCGCTCAATCCCAGCGCGCTGGCGCAAGCCGAAGCGCTCGACCGCGGCGAACAAAGAGGTCCGTTGTTCTGCGTGCCGGTAGCGGTGAAAGATAATTTCGACACCTACGACATGCCGACCACCGCGGGCTCGCTCGCGCTGCTGGGCAACCAGCCGCCTGACGATGCGCCGTTCGTCCAGCGTCTGCGCGCGGCCGGCGCCGTCATCGTCGGCAAGACCAACATGGACGAGTTCGCCATGGGCTATCGTGGACTTTCGGGAGCGGGTGGACGCGTCGGCAACGCCTACGACCCGCGGCAGAGCGCGGGCGGCTCCTCGAGCGGATCGGCCGTCGCGGTGGGTGCGGGCTACGTGCCGTTCGCGGTCGGCAGCGACAATTGCGGCTCCCTGCGTATTCCCGCCGCCTATAACAGCGCCGTCACGCTGCGCGCGACCTATGGACGCTTCGACGCCTGCGGCATCTTCCCGATCGGATTCGCCAATGGCGTGCCGGGCGTGATCGCCCGCGACACGACGGCGTTGCGTGCGGCGCTCGCCGTCGCCGGCAACGGCTGGCGCGCGGATGCCGACGGTGACTTGGACGGCAACTTGGGCGGAAAGCGCATCGAAATCTTGCGACGTTTCGATCACAAGGATCCATGGGCGCCCGCCGGACCCGATGCGCGGGAGCTGTTCGCGCAGCGATCGCACGCATGCGCCAAGTCGGTGCGGAGATCGTCGACGACGTTGCGCTCGACGACTTCGCCGCGCGGCTCGGGCCGGAATTCCTCAAGGGCTTCGCGCGCCGGGTCGATGCAGCGTTCGCGACCTTTCCCGCCGCCCGGCGCGACTGGCGCGACGTCTGCACCTCGGGGCGAATTCGTCCGGAGTGGAGCGCCGAGGGCTGCGAGGCGGCCGGTGCATCCTCGCCCGCGCAGGAGCAGCAGGCGGTCGATCAGATCGCCGGCAATCAGCGCAGCGTGGTCGCCGTCATGGACCGGTTGCGCCTCGACGCGCTGCTCTACCCGGTCGACGGCCGCGGCGGGGCGCGCGGCGACGACTCCCCCGACATCACCTGCTTCGTTGCCGGCGCCGCCGGATTGCCGGCCGCAGCCTTTCCCATCGGGCTCGATGCCCGCGGCCTGCCGGTCGGGCTCGAGCTCCTGGGCCG
>JBAUOM010000140.1:0-3902 GCA_049579765.1 Xanthobacteraceae bacterium | reverse complement strand
AAAGCTCGGCAGGATGTCGGCGACGTCGGACACCAGCACGAACGACAATTCATCGGCATCGAACCCCGCCACTGCGACCTCCCGCCGCAGCCGGTGCTCGACCGAGAGCAGCAGCTCGACGCCGCCGGCGCCGGCGCCCACGAGCGCCACCCGCGCGCGCCCCTTGCGCGCGAGCACGCGGGCCTTGAGCGCCTCGAAGCGACTGAGGAAGCCGTCGATCGGCTTGACCGGAATGGCGTGCTCGCCCGCACCCGGCACATTCGCCGTGTTGGGAGTGGAGCCGATATTGAGCGAGAGCAGGTCGTACGGCACCGGTGGGCGGCGGCGGCAGATCACATGACGCCCGGCGAGGTCGAGACCGACAACCTCATCCTGGTAGAGCCGCGCCCCGGCAAAGCGCGTCAGCGGCCTGGTATCGATATGCGCGTCGTCGAACCCGTAATTGCCGGCGACGAGGCCGGGCAGCATGCCGGAATAGGGCGTGTGCACCTCGCGGCTGATCAGGGTGAAGCGCACGCCCGGCATCGGCTTCATGCCGAACATGCGCAGCACGGTCACGTGCGAGTGGCCGGCACCCACCAGCACGACATCCTTGACCGTGGGATGACTCACGCCTTGCATGGCACACCCTCCTCGCCGACCGCGCGGCCGATCGGCGCCCCGCTCGGAGCTTCCGACAGGCGTGTCGGCATCGTGTCGATCCGCAATCGTCGACGCAGGCCGCGGGAGAAGGCATCGACCGTCATCGACAGCAGCGCCGTGACCAGGATCAGCACCACCGCAACGTCGAGCCTGAATTCCGAGATGGCGGCATCTACGTAGTAGCCCAGCGTTGCCACGCCCAAAATGCCGAAAATCGCGCTCTCGCGTAGCATGATTTCCCAGCGGTAGAGCGCATAGGCGAGAAACTGGCCGTAGAGCCGGGGTACCGTTTCGTAGCAGTAGAGGTTGACGCCGCGCGGCGCGTCCAGCCGATATTCGAGCGAGTCGGCATGGCGACCCATCAGATAGCCGACGATGGCACCGTTGTGCAGCGACAATGCGATGATCGCCGGCAGCATCGAGGGACCGAGCAGCTGCAGCAGCACGTAGACCAGCATGTATTCGGGCGTCGAACGCACGACCACGAGCGCGACGCGCCCGAGCAGGTGTCCGGCGCGGCCGGCGAATCTGCGACAGATCAATGGGAACAGCACCAGCGCGATGGCGCCCATCGCCACCAGCGCCACTTGCGAGAGCAGAAGCGTCTGGATCACACCCGGCATGGCCTGCCGGGTGATGATCGGCCACAGCCAGATGCCCGCATTCACCCATGTCGCGGCCGCGAGCAGATCGGCCCCTCGCAGCGGCGCCGGGACGATGTCGTGGGTCAGGAAGCGCGCCAGGTTGGCGAGCACCGAGCCGCCGCCGATCGCCTCCGGCAAGACCAGCAGGCTGACGACGATCAGGACCGGTACCGTCGCCGGTCGCGCCCACAGGCGACGCGTGCCGATCAGGACATAGAAGGCCAGCAGCAACGCGGCGGCCTGCGCGTAATGTCCCTGCTTGAAGAAGGAATCGAGATGAAAGCCGATGGTCGGCAGGCCGACGAAGCCGAGCACCAAAGTCGAACGCATCCCGCATTCGAGGCGATAGAGCGTGTATGTCCAGAATTGCGGCGCCAATTCGGGGATGCGCGCATAGGCGAAGCGCGCAATGATCGAGGTCCCGCTCGGCAGCACGCGCTCCGCCGACAGGTCGGCCTCCTCGATCATCTCTGCGAACACCTTGGCGAAAATGCCGGAATAGGGGATCGCGACGGCGAGGATCCCCGTGGTCGGCGACAGCCCGGCGACCTGGATCAGCAGCAACGCCCAAAACAGCTCGTGCACCGAGCGCAGGAATGCGCACAGGAGCCGCACCGCGCGCAGCCGCGCGAACACCAACGCGAGCAGAAACCCGGTACTCGCGCCGATCGCGACCCCGAGCACGGCGAACGCCACCGTCCACACCACGCTCATCGCCTCGATCGAGAGCAGGTCGGGCCAGAGCAGGCCGGCCACGAGGCGGCGCATCTCGGCCCACGGATCGAGTGCGCTCACCGCGACATCGGACAGCGCGAGCGCGACGGTCGCGATCAGCACGAACAAGCCGGTCACGGACCGATAGCCGAGCGTCGGCAATGTGAGACTCGGCGTCGTCATGGCCGGCCGCGTCATCCGCCGTAATACGGCACGAGGTCGACGGTGGTGACCGTGCGCGCCGGCGCGTCGAGCACGATGCGGCCCTCGTCGATGACCACCACGCGGTCGGAGTGCGCGAGCGCGAGGGGAATGTCGTGCATGGCGAGGATCACCGTGTCGTGACGCCCGCACAGCTTGCCGAGGATCTCGGCGCCCTGCCGGCGGTCGAGCGCCGACACCGGTTCGTCGCCGATGACGATCGAGCGGTCGTTGTAGAGCGCGCGCGCGACCGATGCCCGTTGCTGCTGGCCGCCGGACAGCGTCCCGGCCCGCTCGAACAGCTTGTCGGCGAGCCCGACGAGCTCGAGCGTGCCTTCGACCCCGGTGATCTCGCGTCGCGTCGGCCACGCCAAGGTGCGCAGGTTGTACCAAGTCGGATGGCGATCGAGGCGGCCCATATAGACGTTGTGGAAGACCGACAGCGTCTTCACCAGGGCCGCGGCTTGCGGGATCAGCGCGACCCGTTCCGCGAGTCGCGCATGCAGCAGGTTGAGCAATGTCGATTTGCCGGCGCCGGACCTTCCCATCACCGCAACGCGCTCGCCGGCATTGATGGTCAGGTTGATATCGTGCAGCACGGCACGGCCGCCATAGCCGGCCGACGCGTTGCGCAATTCGACCAACGCGGACACCGGCGAGCTCCTCAGTTGAGGAGATTGGTCGCCTTGCCGACCTCCTCGATCGGGGCGTAGTCGGCGTTCTTGGCAGGAATGAATTTCGAGCGGGCGAACTGATCGAGGATGGCGCGATCGTCGACGGCCAACAACGCCGCGGTGAGCTTGTCCTTGAAGCCCGCGCCGTACACCCGATCGACGTCGCCGCGCACGGTCCATTGGTAGTCGGGAAAGGTCGGCGTCTCCCAGATCACGACGACCTGCGCCGGATCGACCTTGCCGGCCTTCTTGTCGAGCTCCCAAACCGTGAAATCGAGCACGCCGGCCTCGAAGGCGCCGGACTGCACCAGCTGTATGGTCCGGCTGTGGTCGCCGGAGAAGCCGACACGCGCGAACACCTCATCGGGGCCGCGCCCGAACGCCTTGCGAATGAAATATTCCGGCATCAGCCGGCCGGAGGTCGAGGCCCGCGATCCGAAAGTGAACGATTTGCCCGCGATCCCTTTCGGAAATTCCTTGGAGGGTGTGAGCCCCGTCTTGGTATTGGCGATGATGAACGACTTGAACGCGACGTCCTCGGCGCCCTGAGCGATGGCCTGCGAGCCCGGCACTTGGCGGCGTGCCTGCACGCCGGTAAAGCCGCCGAACCAGGCCAGCTGGACCTGGCCATTGGTGAACGCGGTGACGGCGGCCGGGTAGCTCTTCACCGGCAGATACTTTACCGGCACACCGAGCTTGCCTTGGAGATATTGGGCGACCCGCGTGAAGCGTTCGACCAGCCGGGTTTCGTCCTGGTCGGGGATCGCCGTGAACACGAAAGTGGCTTTATCCTGCGCGAAAGCGATGCTGCTTCCCAGCGACATCGCCAGCGCCAATGCGACCGTTATCCGCTTCATGAACACAGCTCCCTATCGTCGCGGCCGAGGAATCCGTGACCCTGTCTAGTACAACGGGATTTCAATTTGGCCCCATCCTTAGCCCCTGTTCGTCAATCCGCGGCGGCCGGTCGCGCGCGGACGTCCGAGCCCCGCCGCCGGCGAGCCCCTGCCGCCGCGCGAGACTTGGG
>JBAUOM010000139.1:0-7100 GCA_049579765.1 Xanthobacteraceae bacterium | reverse complement strand
GCGGAGCCATTCATCGAAGCCGATGCGGCCGAGGCGCGCCTCGCCCAATGGCACGAGCGAGTGCTCCTCGACCCGGCCGCCGAAGTATCGGGCCTCGGGGTCGCTCACGACCTCACGCGGGTCGCCGGCCGCCTTCAGATAGCGGGCGACGATTTCGTTGAACGGCGCTCGTTCCGGGCCGGCGATCTCGACGATGCCGTTTCGCGGCGCCGCGAGCGCCACATCGGCCACGAAGGCGGCAACGTCGTCCGCCGCGATGGGCTGGAACAGGCCGGGCGAAATCCTGACGATGTTCCCATCCGCACTTGAAGCGGCGATGCCACGGAGGAATTCGAGGAACTGGGTCGAGCGGATGATGGTGTAGGGGATGCCAGAGGTCTTGATCAGCTTCTCCTGGGCGACCTTGGCGCGGAAATAGCCATTGTCGGGCGTCCGGTCGGTTCCGACGATGGATAGCGCGACATGGTGCCGGACGCCAGCTGCGGCCTCCGCCGCGAGAGCGTCGTCTATCTCCGATTATGATAACCGTTCCCCTCATTCAAGGCCCGGGTACAGCCGTTTCGGAAGCCACAAGCTGACTTCCGGGAAATAGGTAATGATACCAAGCGCCAAGATGGCAAGCCCGAGCCACGGCAGCACGGCGCGAACGACCGTCAAATACGGTTTGTTGAAGACGCCGCTTGCGACAAAGAGATTGAGGCCAAAGGGCGGGGTGATATTTCCGATGTCCGCGTTCACCGACATGACGGTGCCGAAATGGACGCCATTGACGCCGGCTCCGACTACGGTGCCGTAGAGGATCGGAACAAGAATCAGGATGTTCGAGAATACGTCGACGAACATACCGGCGATCAAAGCGAGCACATTGACAAACAGGAGCACGACTGCCGGCGACTGCTTGAACCCGGCCAGAGGCTCGATAAGCGAGGCGGTTACTCCGGTTACGGTCAAAAGCCAGGAGAACAGGCTTGCGGCGCCGACCATGATCAGCACGCGGGCGCTGGTCAGCGCAGAATCGATGCAAACCTCCCAAAGCGTCACCAGATCAATCTGCCGATAAATCACTGCGCAGACCAAGGAGGCGTACGCAACTGAAACCGCAGCCGCCTCAGTTGCCGTGAAGACGCCGCCGTAAATCCCACCAAGGATGATAAGCGGCATTCCGATTCCCCAGACCACATCACGCGTTGCCTCCCACACTTGACCGAGCGTGGCGCGGCGCCGGCGCGCAACCTTGTGGCGCAGCGCCCAGCCCCAACAGTAGACCGAGTAAGCCAGGGCAAAGACCAAGCCGGCACCGATTCCCGACATGAATAGGGCGCCGATCGAGACATTCGCCACCGCGCCGAAAACGATCATGGCGTTGCTTGGCGGGATGATCATTCCAATGAGGGCAGAGGATGTGACCACTCCAAGGGCAAACCGTTCCGGATATCCGGCTTTGATCAGCGCCGGATACAAGATGAAGCCGACCGCCACGATAGTTGAGGCGCTGGAGCCCGTAATTGCCCCGAAGAATACGCAGGTGAGCACGACCGTGATGGCCAATCCTCCCGGCAAATGGCCGATGAGCGTCTCGACAAACGCGATCAGGCGCGCCGAAAGCCCGCCGCGGCCCATAATGCTGGCAGCAAAAATGAAGAACGGAATCGCAAGAATGGGGAAGCTTTCCAGCCCGGCGAAAACGCGCTGCGGCAGGATCGACAGCGGAATCGGCGTGGTCAGCCAAAAAACAATAAACGCGGTGCCGATCACGACCACGAACATCGGCAGCGACAAGAAAAGCCCGACAGCAAGCAATCCGAAAATCAATGGCACCATTTCGGATCGCCTTTGCTCAGTCCTGCAGTTCGTTCAGAAACCTGTGTTCGGTATCCGGATCGCCTCGTGCAATGTGCCAGAGGATTTGGCCGGTCCGCAGGAACATCAGCGCGCTGCCCGCGGGCATCGCCAAATAGGTCAGCCACATCGGCGCCTGCATGATCGGCGTTACCTGGCCGGAGGCAGCGACGCTCAATGTGTGCGCGAGGCTGAAATAGAAAAAGACGGCAAGAAAGATAAGGATCAGCGCGCCCACGAGCAGCGCCAGCGATTTCCGATAAGGTGGCGGCAGCGCTCGCGGCAGCAGATCGATGGCAACGTGACCGCGCGTGCGCACAGCCACGCTCGACCCGATGAACACGATCCAGACCAACAGGTACAGGCACAATTCTTCGGCGCCGACGATCGGCGAAAGCAACACGTAGCGCAGGATCACGTTGACGAACAGGAGGGCGCTGGCAAACGCAAGCGCCGCGCCGATGAAGATCGTTTCCAGCCAACTCAGCGCCCTGTCGGCCCTCGACATCGCCGACAACCAGTAGGTGGTGGCCCTGCTCCGTTGCCTGAAGCTCACTTTTTCTGCGCAGCAGCGACTGCGTCGCGGACAAGATCGAGACTTGCTCCGCCGTAGCGCTGGACGAACCAGTCGTATACCGGCTTCGATGCCGCAGCGAATTTGGCGCGCTCTTCAGGAGTGAGTTTGATGATCTCGAGACCGGCCTTCCCGAACATCGCCAAATACCCCTGCTCGCTTTCTCTGATCAAGTCGCGCTGATAACGCCCTGCCTCTTGCGCCGACTCGATCACGGCCTTGCGCTGATCCGATGTCAGCTTGTCCAGGAACGGCTTGTTGATCATGAAGACATAGGCAATGTAACCGTGATCGCTCAAGGTGAGATATTTCTGCACCTCATAGAATTTCATCAGTGCGATCGTGGCGATCGGATTCTCCTGGCCGTCGACGACGTGCTGTTGCAACGCGCTGTAGAGCTCCTTGAAATCGATGGTCGCCGGCGCTGCGCCGAAGGCCTTGAACTGCTCCTGGATGACCGGGGCCGGCATAGTGCGGATCTTGTGGCCCTGGTAATCGCCAGGTTGCCGGATGGGGAAAGTGCCGGTGAACTGCTTGAAACCGCCCTCCCAGAAGGCGACTCCCCCGATATTCTTCTTTTCCAGCGGCTTGAGAATCTGCGCCCCTGCGGGCCCATCGAGAACCTCATAGGCGACTTGGCGGTTGGGGAATAAGAACGGCAGATCCAGAACCTGGACGCCCGGGGCCACCGGCGCAATCCAGGCGGTCGGCAGGACGGCCGCCTCCAAGGCGCCGGCTTCCACCTGCTCGACCATTTGCGTTCCGCTGCCGAGCATCATGGCGGGAAAGATATTGACCTTGATCTGTCCATGGGTGCGCTCGTCGACCAGTTGCTTGAACTTGAGCGCCGCCGTCTGATGCGTGCTGGTGGCCGGCTGATCGTGGCCGAGTTTCATGACGACCTGCGCGTTGCCGGTCGAAAGGAGGCCGAGCGTGGCCGCAAGCGCGGCCGCCACGAACAGAAAACGAAGACGTGCGAACATCCTTACCTCCGCTGTGGCGATTGCCACCCGCCGCTGCCGCCGAAACAGTTGACAACAGTTGCGTTGCCATTGGGGTTACCACGATACACGACTTGCCTTGAGCCCGGAATGGTCGAGTAGCTCAGCCATTCGGCTTTCGCCCTCACCGACCCGGGCGTGCAGATTTCCCGCACCCGGCTCTTCCCAGGGATAACTTGCGCATGAACATGCGGTCCCCTGATGCGGCGAGCGCACACCGAGGCCAGCCGCCGGGAGCGGATTCGATTCAGCTTGGCGATCCTGCCGCTCTGCGCGCGGCGCACTAAAGTGTTTCGAAAATGCGGATGCCGACCGAGGGCATCTCAACCCGCGACTTTGATGTCAAGGCATATCGGACAACGTGGCAGCAGAATCTGAACTCTGCGTCATGCTGCGCAACAGGAGCTTGGTGAAGACACGCTCGTTCGGCACATGCAGGATGATGTGATCGGTATGTCTGCATTTTGCAGTGCAGCTGCCAACCTTCGCTCAAGCTCTGGCAGCTCACCCCGGTCGGCACGCCTGCGCAAACATTCGACAAGCCCATGCAGTGCCCAAACGTTATCAGGGTGCTGAGCGCATCGCTGGATTCTGCCGCTCAGCCCAAGATCGTCGCGATAAACCTCCTCCGCTTCCTCGTAATAGCCCTGCTCCGACAGGAGCGCTCCAAGGGCATGCCGAGGAGGATGCATCCACGCCCATGGCTCGTGATAGGAGAGTCCATCGTCCCGCCAAACGCTTTCCCTCAGGTGAGCGAACGCCTCAGGATAATTGCCCTTGTGGTACTCTACCTCGCCGTCCATCATCTTCTGGCCGACCGCCAAGACGTCTCTGACGTCATTGTTCGCGAACCGGCGTCCGTCGGGTATCCTGGCGACGCTTTCGTGGAATTTCCGGCGCTCCTCCTCCGCCTCCGGTAATCGCTTGAGCGTCGCGCAGGCGATCGCCTTTGCGTAATGGTGCGTCGCTGTGGTCACAAAATAAACGTTGGGATCATCCGGCAGAGGATCATCGATGATCTCCCGCCACCGTCCGAAACGCACCATCACGTGCAGCCTCATAGAGTGGTAACCCTCCAACAGCATCACGAGCTTCGGGCGGTCGGAGAGAGCGAGCAGGTCTTTTGTAATGGTGCTGGCCAGCTTATTTGCCGTTTCCAGAGCCGGACCGTATTGGCCGAGAAACATACACGTGAAGATCATTGCGTGCAGGTCGTGGCACCGAGCCGCTGTGTAAAAGTTGCGAGATCCTGCGTAAGCGGCATACAGGTCGTCGGCGCGGATTGCATTTTCGCTCGCGACCTTAGCCCGTTTATAGTCTCCGCAGAGAATGTATATGTGCGCCGGCATATGGTTCATGTGGCCGGCATCCGGGCAGAGCGTCATCAAATTGTCTGCAGAAATCTGTGCCCGCTCGGGGGTATTCGACATCTCCAAGACATGAATATGAAAGTGCGCGATCGCCGGATGTTGAGGTCTCCCCGTGCGATCCGCCATGGAAATTGCGCGCTCGCAGACTTGGAGCGCCTCGACCGCATCGGATTTTTTTTCCGGAGCGCCCGTCTTGAGATTCCAAAGACGCCGCGGCGTTCTGGTGATGAGGGCTTCGGCAAAAAGCGCCGCGATGTCGAGGTCGTCCAGATGATTGTAATACACTCTGCGCATCTGTGCCGCATAATCATCGTCCCAGCGGTCAAACTCCTCGGTTGGAACGGGATGCGGCTTCTGAACGCGGCAGGCGAGCGCCTCGACCAGTTCATTCTCGACTTCGGTGGCGCGGCTCGAATGGGCCCGAGCCTCCGCCAAGTGCCTACAAGCTGTTCGAGTGGCGCGGAGAGCCTCCTCTTTGCCGTGCTCACGCCAAGTCAAATTATAGAATGGAGTTGACCCGTACGCGACTCCCCAGTGGGCCATGACGCATTCCGGATCATGCTCAAGCGCCTTCAAAAAACATTTGGTGCCCTCCTCCTTGTTGAATCCATAGCACCAGTTCAAACCGACATCGAACCAGCGCTGCGCCGTGATCGACCTGGTGCTAATCGTCCTTGTGTGCGTGCCCAGATCAAAACGGTCCAAGAAATCCGTCACGTCGAGCCCTCCGATGGCGAGACAGCCAGGAACAGATCAGGCCACGAGTCTCAAGACGGTGGGAACACGGCAACCCGTTGGCTGCGGCCCAGGTAGCTCAGACCTCCAGCCTATTTTTGATGCTAGTTGGGAGGCAGCCAGATGACAACACCTGTGTGCTCAGGGTCAATTCTCAAAGAACTCTGATGCAGGTGTTCCCAGTGAGTGACCAAGCGGCGGATATCCTTATCCTTCGCGTTCCTGCGAAAAAGCTCACATTTTGCGCTGCACGACCCATTTCTGGTTTGGGTCACACAACCGGTAAGTTTCTAAGTGAGCAAATGTTTGCCTGATTGGCCCCGAAAGCGGACCTCCGAAGCGTTCATGAGTGTGCACGCCCTAGAAACATCGACAGCGACGCAGGTCTCCGATGGCGGCGCGACCGACGCCGAAGCAGGCGCCGGCGTCAAGCAACCCGGCGCGGATCTCGAACGCCGCGGCCACCCTGGCCGAGGTCCAGGCCGAAGGTGTCGCGCAGTCCCTTGCGGCCGGCGGTCGTGACCCGCACCGCGCGCGTGTCGCGCTCCCGGCTCAGCCAGCCCAGCTCCAGGCACCGACGCCAAATCTCCGCCCCGACCAGGCCGGCAATGCGATATCGCCGCTCGCTCCAGTCGAGGCAGGGCCGGCAGAAGATCCGGCGGCTCGGCGAGCTCGAAGCCAATTGCGCGCCGAATGCGGTCAGGAACCTTACGCCCTCGTCGGTGACCTCGCCGCCGTCCTCGGTCAATACGATGAAGCCCTTGTCGACCAGCGCGTTCGCGACCGCGACACCAAGCCAGCCCGCCAAATGGTCATAACAGGTTCGCGCGAAGCGCAACGCATCATCCTGCGCGGAGCGCGGATGAAAGCGCGGCGGCACCTCGATCGCAGCAACGGCCTTGATGCTCTGAGCATGCCCGCGACCAGCGGCGTTCGCACGACGTTATGCACGGGGTTGCGTAGCAGTCACTGTGCGGGCACGAGCGCCGGCGCGCCCTTATCCTTGATCAAGAGTACCAGGAATTTCGCTGGCTGGGTGCCGCTTGCGTTCCGGTCGACGACATGAACATCGTCAGGGCCTTCATAGAAGGTCTGTCCTGGTGTCAGTGTCACCTGTTGTCCACCCTTCAGCTGCATCACGATGGAGCCCTCCAGCACGTAAACAAACGGATGTGCATTGTGTCGGTGGATAGCGCTCGACCCACCGGGCGCATGCTCGACTGTGATCATCAGAGCTTCTCTGCCGGGGCTCTCCGGAAGGTCCTTAGACATGAGTGACGTGACTTTAGGCTCCTGAGCCACCGCCATGCCGGTCATGAGGCACAGAAGAACCAACGCAACGAGTTTGATTGTCATAGTCGCCTCTTTCATTCGTTGCCCAGGACCCGCTCGTGACAGCGGGTGAGACCCCTGGGCCTACCTCCAATGCGGGATCAGGCTGCCGCCTGCGAGCGGCGGAGCCATTCATCGAAGCCGATGCGGCCGAGGCGCGCCTCGCCCAATGGCACGAGCGAGTGCTCCTCGACCCGGCCGCCGAAGTATCGGGCCTCGGGGTCGCTCACGACCTCACGCGGGTCGCCG
>JBAUOM010000138.1:0-10428 GCA_049579765.1 Xanthobacteraceae bacterium | reverse complement strand
CCACCACCTCCGGCACCGGGACGAACTCGCTGCCGCCGCCCGCGGCGATCAGCGCGCTGTTCGGCCCGTTCTTCACAACGATCTCGCCGATGCCGAAGGCCTGCAGCCGGGCGACGGTCGCCTCCGGGCTGGGGTCGCCCCACAGCACCGCCTCGTCGTCGTAGGCAGGCAGTGCCATGTCGACGCGCTTCAATGCCTCCATGAACACGGCGCGCGTGCGCGGGAGGTCGCCGTGCCAGCCGCGCGGGCGGAAGTTTCCGTCGAACGCGATCTTCACCCCTTGCTGCCGCGCCATCTCGATCAGCGCCAGGAAGCGGCCCAGCCCCTTGTTGGAATAGAGCGAGAGCGTGATGCCGGAGAAATAGACGAGCTTGGCCTTCATCAGGCCTTCCGCCACCCGCCCCCAGTCCGGCAGCTCGAACAGCTCGCGCGCCGGCGCCTCGCCGCGCCAATCGTAGTGGCGGCGGTTGCCGGCCGCGTCGCTGTCGACCACGACAAGGCCGGGCATCCGGCCGCGCAGTCGGATCGCGAGATCGTCGCCGACGCCTTCCGCCGCGGCGAGCGCGAGGATCGCATCCGAATAGGAGTCGTCGCCGAGCGCGGTCGCGAACGCGGCGTCGATCCCGGCGCGGGCGAGATAGACCGCGACGTTGAAGGCGTCGCCGGTACAGCCGATGCCGAAACGCCCGTCGCCGCCGCGGGCGAATTCGATCACCGCTTCGCCGACGCAGACCGCGCGGGGTGCTTGCTCGCTCATGCTTTCATTCCGTCAAGGGCGCAACAGTCGAGAGGCCGGGCGGCGACATTCCGGATTCGTCGTGACCGTTTGCGACCGTAGCACGATCAGCCCCGGCTGCGCTCCCAAAACGCGAAATCGGTAAATCCCCGACGGTGTTATTTCCTCCGATGCGTCGGCAAATGTGACGGCTATTTCTTCCCAAGCGCTGTCGTCCATCGCCGGAGCGTTGCCTCCATGGCGTTCCATATCCCGTGACCGTCTCACGGATCATCTGCACGGGAAGCCCGCTTCGTCATCGCGGGCGTCGCGAAGAGTCATGCTGTCCATTTGCCTTTCCCGCTCTTGAATTGCCTGCGTCCCGCGAGGCGGTTGCGCCGCCGGGGCGGGCAAATGCCGACACGGCCTCGCCGCGATGGACGCGACCGAAAGACGAGCTTGCGCCGGCGATCCCCGTGCGTCAGCAACGTCAGCAGCCCGGCGCCGTCAGGGCGTGCGGCGCGGCTGCGCCCGGCGGATTGGGGCTGGACAGGGAGTAATGTTATATTGTAACCACTCGGCGCGACGTCCGCGATCCGGCTCGTCAGGGGTCGTCATGCCCACCCACGTGCATCCCGCGCACCACCATCATCCGCCCGGCCAGGGGCATCCGCCGGCGTCGGTGTCGCCGTCGATGCTGCGCATGTCGCTGCTCGAGCGGCTGACGATCGCGGCGGCCCTGATTGCGGTGCTGTGGGGTGCCGTGCTCTGGGCGATGCAGGCGTGAGGCAATGAAGGCGAGGCGATGACGGCGGCGCTGCGGTTCCGCAATCTCACGCTCGGCTACGACCGCCACCCGGCGGTGCACCACCTCGACGGCACGGTGGCGCCGGGCGCGCTGGTTGCGGTCGTCGGCCCGAACGGCGCGGGCAAGTCGACGCTGTTCAAAGGCATCGTCGGCCTGCTCAAGCCGCTCGCGGGGGGCATCGAACGCGGCGACGTCGACCCGCAGAACATCGCCTATCTGCCGCAAGCGGCCGAGATCGACCGCAGCTTCCCGATCAACGTCTACGACTTGGTGGCGATGGGGCTGTGGCGCCGCACCGGCCTGTTCGGCGGCGTCGACCGCAAGGGGCGGGCGGCGGTCGAGCAGGCCATCGCCGCGGTCGGCCTCACCGGTTTCGAGAATCGTGCGATCGGGACGCTGTCCGGCGGGCAGACCCAGCGCATGCTGTTCGCGCGCCTGCTCCTGCAGGACGCGCGTGTGATCGTCCTCGACGAGCCGTTCAACGCCATCGACGCCAAGACCTCGGCCGATCTGCTGGCGCTGGTGCGGCACTGGCACGAGGAAAAGCGCACGGTGCTGGCCGCGCTGCACGACCTCGACGTCGTCAAGGCGAATTTCCCGGAGGCGCTGCTGCTGGCGCGCGAGCCGGTGGCCTGGGGCGCCACCGCCGAGGTGATGACGCCCCACAACTGGACGAAGGCGCGGCGCATGTGCGAGGCGTTCGACGAGCAGGCGGACGCCTGCGCGGTCGAAGCGACGTGACGTTCACTCATCTCCACTCGGGGACTCCTGCGCATGCTGTACGACACGCTCATCGCCCCGTTCGTCGAATTCGAGTTCATGCGCCGCGCGCTGGCCGGGACCTTTGCGCTGGCGTTCGGCGCCGCTCCCATCGGCGTGTTCCTGATGCTGCGGCGCATGAGCCTGATCGGCGACGCCATGGCGCATGCCATCCTGCCCGGCGCCGCCATCGGCTTCCTGGTCGCGGGCCTGAGCCTGCTCGCGATGGCCGGCGGCGGCTTGATCGCGGGCTTCGTCATCGCGGTCGGCGCCGGCCTGATCGCGCGCTCGACCGAGCTCAAGGAGGACGCCTCGCTCGCCGCCTTCTTCCTCATTTCGCTCGCGCTCGGCGTGACCATCGTGTCGGTCAAGGGCACCAATGTCGATCTCCTGCACTTCCTGTTCGGCTCGGTGCTGGCGGTGGACGATCCGACGCTGCTCCTGATCGTCAGCATCACCAGCGTGTCGCTCCTGATCCTGGCACTGATCTGGCGGCCGCTGGTGCTGGAATGCGTGGACCCCGGCTTCCTGCGCTCGGTGAGCCGCGCCGGGGGGCCTGCGCACCTCACGTTCCTCGCGCTGGTGGTGATGAATCTGGTCGGCGGCTTCCAGGCGCTCGGCACGCTGCTGGCGGTCGGCATCATGATGCTGCCGGCGGTGATCTCGCGCTTCTGGGCGCGCGACATCACCGGCATGATCGGCGTCGCCGTCGCCTGCGCCGCGGTGTCCGGCTATGCCGGCCTGCTGGTCTCCTATCACGAGAACCTGCCGTCCGGCCCCGCCATCATTCTGGTGGCCGGCGTGCTCTACGCGTTGTCGGTCCTGTTCGGGCCGTTCGGCGGCCTTGTCTGGCTGGTGCTGCCGCGACGCCACCTCGAAGCCTGAGGGGCGGCAACAAACTCGACGGAGAGTTCCATGTCGACGCGACGAAACGTGCTTTTCCTTGTCGGGCTCGCCGCAACGCTCGCGGCCGTGCCCGTGTCCGCGCAAGAGAGGATCAATGTGGTCGCCACCTTCTCCATCCTGGGCGACCTGGTTCACAGCGTCGGCGGCGACCGGGTCGAGGTCGCTTCCCTGGTCGGGCCGAACGGCGACGCCCACGTCTACTCGCCGACGCCGGGCGACGCCAAGAAACTCGGCGCCGCCAAGGTCGTGTTTGTCAACGGCCTTGGCCTCGAGGGCTGGATGGCGCGGCTGGTCCAGGCCTCGGGCACCAAGGCGCCGGCCGTGGTCGCGAGCAAAGGCATCAAGCCGCGCAAGATGGAAGACGAGGGTCATCCCGGCCACACCGTCACCGATCCGCACGCCTGGCAGTCGATCGCCAATGCCAAGGTCTACGTCGCCAACATCCGCGACGGCTTGAGCAAGGCCGACCCGGCCGGCAAAGCCACCTACGAGGCCAATGCCGCAGCCTACCTCGCCAGGCTCGACGAGCTCGAGCGGGAGGTGAAAGCGACGATCGCCAAGATCCCCGCCGATCATCGCAAGATCATCACCACCCACGATGCCTTCGGCTATTTCGGCGATGCCTATGGCGTGGAATTCATTTCGCCCGAGGGCGTCTCGACCGACGCCGAGCCCTCGGCCAAGGACGTGGCCAGGATCATCGATCAAATCAAGAAACAGAAAATCCCGGCGGTATTCATGGAGAACATCAGCGATCCGCGGATGATGCAGCAGATCGCCAAGGAGACCGGCGCCAAGATCGGCGGCACGCTCTATTCCGACGCCCTGACCGACGCGAAGGGCGAAGCGCCGACCTATATCGATCTCTTCCGGCACAACATCAAGCAGCTCGCCGCGGCGCTGGTGAGCTGAACGAGGGCCGCGCCGGCTGCGCAACCGGCTCGGCTTCGGCCGAGGAAAGTCCACCTGCAAATGGCCGTGGCTGCTGCTCATTTCGCATCGCTGACAGTCAGGTGCTTTGCCAGAAACCGCTCGACGCGCGTGATCGCCTCGGCCCAGGCCTCTGCATTGCCCCCGGTCGTCGCGCCATGACCGGTCGGCGAGTTGCGGTTCAGCCGCTGGGCGACGAAGCGAACGGGGGCGCGGCTGTCGAAGGCATGATGTGCTCCGGCATAGACTTCGATCTCGACCGGATAGCCCGCCCGCTGGGACGCGGCGGCCAATCGCCGGCACGGTTCGGCCGGCGTCCAATCGTCGAGCTCCCCGACGAGGATCAGAAGTGGCGCAAGCGGCTTGAATGCACCGGAATAGCCGGTGATCCGGTATCGCGCGTCCCTGGCGCGCTGCACCGACCAGCCGCCGACGGTCCGGCCACAGCCGGGATAGAGGGCGACCGCCGCGGCGAAGCGAGGACCTGGACGTTTGGAATTCACGGCTGCGTCGACGATGGCCGCGAGCGTCGACGATCCGCCGTGGGAGCCGCCCATCACGGCGATGCGCTGCGGATCGACATCGGGGAGCGTGCGCAGATACGCCAACGCTGCGTAGGCGTCGTCCGCGCGCTGCTCGAAGGAAATCCGCGGCGGTGAGGCGTCGGTGCAGACGCCGCCGGGATGTCCGCGCGTGCTGAAGCTGTCGGGCGCGACGGTAATGTAACCCTTCGCGGCGAGCTGGCTCGACCACCGCCATGGCGCGCCGCTGGATCGAGGACCGAGGCCGGCACAATCGTGCAGGACGACGATCGCCGGAAACGGCCCCTTGCCCGCGGGCATGGCGAGCACGAAGGGGAGGTCCAGGGCTCCGCCCGCCGACCTCGCCGACGAGCCGAGAAGCGCGAGCAAGCACACCATGCCCTGCGCGAGGGAGAGGCGGATCGACTTGTTGGGGCGCTGACACGTCATCTGCGGTCCGATCGTTTCCGCCGCCTTAGCTTGCCGGCGGGGCGTAGCCTTTCGGGGCCTCCTGCATGACGGCGAGCATATGCCCATCGGGGTCGGTGAAGAACGCCATCCAGAGGTCGTGGTCGTCCATCTTCGCGATCAAGTGGGGTTTGTGCGTGAACGACACGCCGCGCTCCGTCAGCTCGTCGACGGCGAGCGCGATGTCCGCGCAGCGAAAGTAGATGCAGCCTTGCGGCCGGACGTCTGCGGACGACGACTTTTCGAGCAGAAGCCGAACTCCCGCGCAGTCGAAGAAGGTGAGGTCGCCGAAACGATAGAGCTTCGGCAGGCGCAGCACGTTTTCATAGAACGCCTCGGAACGGTCGACATCGCTGACCGGTAGCGCGATTTGCCCGATGTGGCTGAGATTGAGCAGCATGGTTCACTCTCCGCTGGAGCGCTCGGCCGAAGCGCCATGCCGGCGGACGAGCGGTCGGCGAGCGCCCGGCAAACTCTTTCGCGACCGCGTCAAAAATGGCCGTCCGCGACGGGCCGGAGCGCGGCCCAAGGCGCCATTCCGCGTCCGGGCCGGGTGCGCATCCTCCGGCTCCGACCGCTTTGCGCATTGCTTGCATCGGAGCGGCGTCCTCCGTGCCCTGATGGAAGGGTAGACGTTTTGTCCTTGCCGTTTCCAGCGTGGCCAGGAGACGAGTCGGTGCCGGCTCGACGCCTGCTCCGGCAATCGATGGCGTCCCGCGCCGGATGCCTATATACGATGCTCAAACGGAGTGGAATGAATGTCCGACAAGGTTCCCGTCACGGTGCTGACCGGCTATCTCGGCGCCGGCAAGACCACGCTGCTCAACCGCATCCTGTCCGAGCCGCACGGGCAGAAATACGCCGTGATCGTCAACGAATTCGGCGAGATCGGCATCGACAACGAGCTCGTCGTGGGTGCCGACGAGGAAGTCTTCGAGATGAACAACGGCTGCATCTGCTGCACCGTGCGCGGCGACCTCGTGCGCATCATCGACGGGCTGATGCGCCGAAAAGGCAAGTTCGACGCCATCATCGTCGAGACCACGGGGCTCGCCGATCCCGCGCCGGTGGCGCAGACGTTCTTCATGGACGAGAATGTCGGCCGCAAGGCCAAGCTCGACGCCGTGGTCACCGTGGCCGACGCCAAGTGGCTCAGCGAGCGATTGCGGGACGCGCCGGAGGCCAAGAACCAGATCGCCTTCGCCGACGTCATCCTCATCAACAAGACCGACCTCGTTTCGCCCGACGAGCTCGGCGAGGTGGAGGCGCGCATCCGCGGCATCAATCCCTATGCCAGGCTGCACCGGACCGAGCGCTGCAGGATTGCGCTGCCGGAAGTGCTCGGGCGCAACGCCTTCGATCTCGACCGCATCCTCGATATCGAGCCGGAATTCCTGGGGAATGACCATCACACGCATGACCATCGCGCGGATGGGCATCATCAGCACGGGCACGATCACGAGCACGGCCATCACGACCACGACGGCGGCGGCTTGAAGCACTATCACGACGAGGAGATGCAGTCGGTGTCGCTCAAGACCGACAAGCCGCTCGATCCCGACAAGTTCTTTCCCTGGGTGCAGGATCTGGTGCAGAACGAGGGGCCGAGCATCCTGCGCTGCAAGGGCATCCTGTCGTTCAAGAACGACGACCAGCGTTTCGTGTTCCAGGGCGTGCACATGATCCTCGACGGCGATCACCAGCGGCCGTGGAAGGAGGGCGAGGCGCGCGAAAGCCGCATCGTCTTCATCGGCCGCAAGCTGCCGGAAGAGAAGATCCGGGAAGGGTTCGAAGGCTGCGTGGCGTGACGACGCCGCATTTTCGGTTGTCATGCCCCGCGAAGGTGGGGCATCCAGTAACCGCTGACGTCCATTGAACGGTGTGAGCGGTGCCCGAACCGAATTTCAGAGAATACTGGATCGCCCGGTCAAGCCGGGCGATGCCACCGAGGATATGACCGAAACCCGCCCCGACATCCCTTCTGTCGTCGAACGCACCCGGCCGGTCAAGGCCGGCGCGGGCGTGGTGGCCGCGCATTTTCTCGGCGAGACCGCGGTGCTGGTGCTGGGCGAGGAGGCGCTGATCCTCGTGCCGCGCGCCGGCGAGCCGCGCACGATCGCGGCGCACGACGGCGCGGTTCTCTGCTCGAGCGCGGACGCCGACCGCATCGTCACCGGCGGCGACGACGGCAATGTGATGTCGAGCGATGCTGCCGGCGAGCGCAGCGTGGTCGCGACCGACGCCAAGCACCGCTGGATCGATCACGTGGCGGTCGGTCCCTCCGGCGCGGTCGCCTGGTCGGCGGGCAAGGAGGCCTTCGTGCGCGCCGCCGGCGGGGCCGAACACAGGCTCGAAGTGCGCTCGACCGTCGGCGGACTGGCATTCGCGCCGAAAGGCCTTCGCCTCGCCGTCGCGCACTACAACGGCGTCACGCTCTGGTTCCCGAACACGCAGAGCGAGCCCGATGCGCTCGAATGGAAAGGCTCCCATCTCGGCGTGGCGTTCAGCCCCGACGCGCGCTTCGTGGTCACCTCGATGCAGGAGCCGACGCTGCACGGCTGGCGGCTTGCCGACGGCAAGGACATGCGGATGTCGGGCTACGGTGGGCGCGTGCGTTCGCTGGACTGGACCCTCGGGGGCAAGTGGCTTGCGACCTCGGGCTCGACCCAGCTCATCCTCTGGCCGTTCCAGGGCAAGGACGGTCCCATGGGCAAGACGCCGCGCATCCTGGCGCCGGCGGAGGCGCAAGCCGAGGTCGTGGCCTGCCATCCCAAGCAGGACGTGGCGGCGGTCGGCTATGCCGACGGGCTCGTGCTGCTGGTGCGGGTGGAGGACGGCGCCGAGGTGCTGGCGCGCAAGACCGCGGGCGCACCCGTCACCGCCCTGGCGTGGAGCGGGGCCGGCAACCTGCTCGCCTTCGGCACCGAGGACGGCGAAGCCGGCGTCATCGATCTCGGATGACGCGTGGCCGAGACGGCTACTTCTTCTGCCCTGCGCCTTTCGCCGCGGGGCGAGCCTGCGGCGGGAGCGCGCTGTCGGGCAACCGATTCCAGACCTGGCTGCGGCCCAACAGCGAGATGCCGAGATAGCCGCGCACCTCGAGCTTGCGTCCATCCGGGCTGAGCTTCATCAATGCGCGGTAGACCGAGCCGTCGCGCGGATCCATGATAGTGCCATTCTCGTAAGCGAGCCCGTTGCGCTGCATGCCCTTGATCAGCGTCAGCCCGAGCACCGGGGCGCCCTTCTCCACGCCCTCGCACTTGCTGCAGACTAAGTTCTCGTCCTCGCCGGGCTTGGCGAAGATCTTGACGAGGTTGCCCTCGTAGACGCCGTTGCGCTCCGAGATCTTGAACCAGCTCTCGGCCTTGCCGGAGTTCTCGTCGACCTGCTCCCACAGCCCGACCGCCGTGATCTCGGCGGCGGGAGCGGCGCGCGTTGCGAGGCCCAGGGCAAGGATGGCGGTGACCGCAGCGACGGTGATCGACTTTCGGGACGACGACTTTCCGGACGACAATGTCATCACATCCTGGTTCCGTTTTGCCTTGCCGCGGGCTGAGCCGGTTCGCCCGTGCCCTTGGCGCGGTCTCTGGCGCCAGACTATGGTGATTTCGCGGAGGTAGTGAGGGGGTACGGTGCGCAAGTGCCGCAAACGTGGACTGCCGCGGGCGCGCACCCGAGATCGTCACAGTTCGTTCACACGATCGCCCAATGAGGCCCGCGAAGTCGCAGGCGAGCGCGCGCCGGCGTGTGATGCCGACGCGCGCGGTTCATCACTGCACCAGGACGTTGGTGAATTGCCAGGGGTCGGTCGCGTCGACCGTCTCCGGGAACAGCTCGCCGCGGCCGGCGAGCGGCGTCCAGTCGGTATAGCGCCCGATCACCGGACCGAGATAGGGCCGCTGCAGGTCGAGGCAGCGGCGGAAATCCATCTCGTCGGCCTCGACGATGCCGCGGTCCGGGTTCTCCAGCATCCACACGATCCCGGCGAGCACCGCCGAGGTCACCTGCAGGCCGGTCGCGTTCTGGTAGGGCGCCAGCCGCCGCGTCTCCTCGATCGAGAGCTGCGAGCCGTACCAGTAGGCGTTCCGGGCATGGCCGTAGAGCAGGACGCCGAGCTCGTCGATGCCGTCGACGATGTCGTCCTCGGACAGGATGTGCCAGGTCTGCTGGGGCTTCCACTGCGCGCCGGCGAGCTCGTGCAGCGACAGCACGGCATCGTCGCAGGGGTGATAGGCGTAGTGGCAGGTCGGCCGGTACACCACCTTGCCGTTCTCCCGCACGGTGAAGTAGTCGGCGATCGAGATCGACTCGTTATGGGTGACCAGGAAGCCGTGCTGCGCCTGCGCGGTCGGCGTCCACGATCGCACCCGCGTGCCGGCCCCGGGCCGCTTGAGGTAGATGGCGGCATCGCAGCCGAAGTCGTGCCGGGCCGCGCCGGGCGGCAGCGTCTTTTCGTGCGTGCCCCAGCCGAGCTCGGACGGCTGCATGCCTTCCGAGAGGAAGCCTTCCACCGACCAGGTGTTGACGAACTTGCCGCGCGGCTTGGGGTCGCGCGCGCGCTGGGTGTCGCGCTCGGCGATGTGGATGCCCTTGACCCCGACGCGCTGCATCAGGCGGCCCCAGTCCGCGCGCGTCCGCGGCTCGGCGAAGTCGAGCTTGAGCTCGCCCGCGATGTCGATGAGCGCCTGCTTCACCATCCACGACACCATGCCGGGATTGGCGCCGCAGCAGCTTACGGCGGTGACGCCGCCGGGACGCCGCCGGCGCAGCTCGAGCAGGCCCTCGCGCAACGCGTAGTTCGAGCGCTCGGAGATCGTGCGATCGCGATTGGTGTAGAGGCCCGGCCACGGTTCCACGACGGTGTCGATGTAGAAGGCGTCGACGTCCTTGGCGAACTCCATGAGCTCGACCGACGAGGTGTCGACCGAGAGGTTCACGACCATGCCGCGCCCCGGCCCCGCCGTCAGCAGCGGGGTCAGGATCTCGCGATAGTTCTCCTTCGTCAGCGCCTTGTGAATGAAGCGCAGCTGGCGCTCGTCGAGTAGCCGGCGGTCGCTGTCGTCGGGGGCAATGACGACGAACTTCGACCGGTCGAAGGCGATGTGGCGCTCGATCAGCGGCAAGGTGCCCTTGCCGATCGAGCCGAAGCCGATCATCACGATCGGCCCGTCGAAACGGGCGTGCAGCGGCCAGCTCTCGGTCGCGGTGGTGGCGTTCATGTCGGTCACTCCGGGCAAAGGTGACGGGGGATCACGCCGCGCGCGATCCGCGGATGGGCTCGTTGCCGGCGAGGCCGGCAACGAGGGCGGCCAGATCCGGCC
>JBAUOM010000137.1:0-3939 GCA_049579765.1 Xanthobacteraceae bacterium | reverse complement strand
CACGCGGACCGCTGCCGTGCCGCCAGCGACCGCACGGCCGGCTGCGGAGGCGCCGGACACCCGGTCGGGCGGGTTCGTGGTGCAGCTCTCCTCGCAGAGAAGCGAGAGCGAAGCGCTGGCCTCCTTCCGCAGTCTGCAGGCGAAGTTCCCCGACGAACTCAGCACGCGTCAGCCGATCGTTCGACGTGTCGATCTGGGCAGCAAGGGCGTCTTTTACCGCACCATGGTCGGACCATTCGCGTCGCTCCACCAGGCAGCCCAGTTCTGCGCCAGCTACAAAGCCGCCGGCGGCCAGTGCGTGGTGCCGAGCAACTGAGCCGCGCTTGAGCGAACTTCGTTTCCGGGTGCTAGTCCGCGCCAAATGACGGTCAGCGCGTTCGTGACGGGTCTGGCGGGCACGATGCTGACGCCCGCGGAGCGCGCGTTCCTTCGCGAGAGCGAGCCATGGGGCCTCATCGTCTTCAAGCGCAATATCGATACTCCCTCGCAAGTGGCTCGTCTCACTGCCTCTTTTCGCGATGCCGTGGGGCGCGATGCGCCCGTGCTGGTGGATCAGGAGGGTGGCCGCGTCCAGCGTTTGGGTCCGCCGCACTGGCCTGCCTATCCTGCCGGCGCCGCCTATGGCCGCGTCTACGACCGCGACCCTGCGCTGGGCCGCACCGCGGCCCGTCTGGGGGCGCTCTTGATCGCCGCTGATCTCGTCGCCGTCGGCATCGATGTCGACTGCCTGCCGATCGCCGACGTGCCGGTTGCCGGCGCCAATCCGGTCATCGGCGACCGCGCTTACGGCGAGACCGCGGAGAAGGTTGCGTCGCTGGCCCGCGCGGTGGCCGACGGTCTGCTGGCGGGCGGCGTCCTGCCGGTGCTCAAGCATATTCCGGGGCATGGCCGGGCCGGCGCCGACAGCCACGATGCGCTTCCGGTGGTGGAGAGCGATCGCGCCACCCTCATGCGCACGGACTTTGCCGCGTTCCAGCCGCTCTCCGACCTGCCCCTGGGAATGACCGCCCATGTCGTGTACACGGCCTTCGATCCTATTGCTCCGGCCACCACTTCGGCCACTGTGGTCAGGGATGTGATTCGCGGCTTGCTCGGGTTTCGCGGTCTCTTGATGAGCGACGATGTCTCCATGGAGGCGCTATCGGGCTCGATCGCGGCGCGCGCAAGCGCGGCGATCTCGGCCGGCTGCGACGCCGTGTTGCATTGCAACGGCAAGCTCGAGGAAATGGAGGCGGTCGCGTCCGCCGTGCCGGTGCTGATCGGCGCCGCCGCGGCACGGGCGGACGCCGCGCTCGCCCGGCGGAAGCCGGTCTTAAGGCATGACCTCGCCGCCCTGCGGGCCGAATGGGCGGCGCTCATGGATGCGCCCGCAGGCGCCGGGAGGGCGGTATCATGAATCCCGAGGAGAGCAAATTCGAAGCCGACCTCGTTGCCGAGCGAGCCGCGGGCGAGCCGGCTTTGGTGGTCGACGTCGAGGGCTTCGAGGGGCCGCTCGACCTCCTGCTCGCGCTCGCCCGCCAGCAGAAGGTCGACCTCGCCAGGATCTCGATTCTGGCGCTGGCCGACCAGTACCTCGCCTTCATCGAGGAGGCGCGCAAGCTGCGGCTCGAGCTCGCCGCCGATTATCTCGTAATGGCGGCTTGGCTCGCCTATCTGAAGTCGCGCCTGTTGTTGCCGGAGACCAACGCGCCCGAAGGCCAGAGCGCCGAGGACATGGCGATCGCGCTGGCGATGCGGCTCAAGCGTCTCGAAGCCATCCGCGAGGTCGCCGAGCGGCTGTTCGGACGCCCGCAGCTCGATCGCGACGTGTTCGTGCGCGGACAACCCGAGGAGATCGCGCACATCAAGCGTCCGCAATGGAGCGCCACGCTCTACGATCTGCTCTCGGCCTACGCACAGCAGCGGCAAAAAACGGCGCTCGCGCATGTCCGCCTGGCCAAGCGCACGGTCTGGTCGCTGGCCGAGGCGCGCGAGGCGCTCGAGCGGCTCATCGGTCAGTCGCCGGATTGGACGCGCCTCGACCAATACCTGATCGCGTTCGTGGTCGAGCCGTCGCTCGCGCCGACCGTGTTCGCGTCGAGCTTCGCCTCCAGCCTCGAGCTGGTGCGCGAGGGAGTCATGGAGATGCACCAGCAGTCGGCGTTTGCGCCGCTCTACGTGCGCAAGCGCGAACCGGCTGGCGACCAGGGACCCGGACCGGGCGGCGTGGCGGCGCCGCCGGTGAAGGGCAACGGCTAGAGGAGGCCGCAGCAATGCCAAGTTTGAAAGTGGTGATGCCGGACGAGGAACCGGAACAGGCGGCGCAGGAGCGGGCCGACGAGCTTCGGCTGTTGGAAGCGATGTTGTTCGCCTCGGCCGAACCGCTCGACGAAAAATCGCTGGCGGCGCGCCTGCCGCAAGGGGTCGACGTTCGCGCCGCGCTCGTCTGTTTGCAGGAGGAGTACGCCTCGCGCGGCGTCAATCTGGTACGCATCGGGGGCAAGTGGACGTTCCGCACCGCGGGCGATCTCTCCTGGCTTTTGAGCAAGGAGACGGTCGAGACGCGCAAGCTCTCGCGCGCGGCAATCGAGACGCTGGCGATCATCGCCTATCACCAGCCGGTGACGCGGGCGGAGATCGAGGAGATCCGCGGCGTGACGACCTCGAAGGGCTCGGTCGACGTCCTGCTCGAGACCGGATGGATCCGCCCGCGCGGGCGACGCAAGGCGCCGGGCCGGCCGGTGACCTACGGCACGAGCGAGGCTTTCCTGTCGCATTTTGGGCTCGATGCCGTGGGCGATCTGCCCGGCCTCGACGAACTCAAGGGCTCGGGCTTGCTCGACGGGCGGTTGCCCCCCGGCTTCTCGGTGCCGGTGCCGACGGACGATCCGGCGCTGCGCGACGACGAGGATCCGCTGGAACCCGGCGATCTCGATCTTGGCTTGGCGCCGCCGCCGGAGCGGACCGCCGAGGAGTGACGGGCTTTATTGCCGCGCCAAGGCATCGTTTCGTTGCTGGCGGAAAGCCCCTGTCCGGCTTGCCTAGCGGGCTGCTGCGGCGTTGATTGCCGCCCTTGCGTCGCGGGGTGAAGTCCTTGTTTTTGCCGTGCCCCGAGCCTAGGTTCTGGTTGAAAACCAGAGGCGGGTTCCGCATCCGATCGCCGGGATCAACCGCGACCGGCATTCGAAGCTCAAGTCGGCAATGACCCGATTTGTCCGGCGACCCGTGTGGAGGACAATCCGATGGGTTCTATGAGCATTTGGCATTGGATCATCGTGCTGGCCGTCGGTCTTTTGCTGTTCGGCGGCCGCGGCAAGATATCCGAGCTGATGGGCGACTTCGCCAAGGGCATCAAGTCGTTCAAGAAGGGGTTGTCGGAGGATGAAAAATCCGAAGAGCCCCCGAAGACCGATCCGATGAAGACCATCGACCATCAGCCGCCCGCATCTGCGACCGGGGCGCCGGTTGCGAGCGGAGCGGCGGTCGGCGCTCCGACGGAAACGCGCAAGGTCGGCTGACGCGGAGGCGGCGCACCGCGCAGCCGGTAATGTTGAAAGGGGGGCGCCGGCCTGCAGGTCTGCGCCCCTTGGAGTTGATGGCGCTATGTTCGACGTCGGTTGGAGCGAGCTCCTTCTCATCGGCATCGTTGCGCTGATCGTCATCGGCCCGAAGGAATTGCCCGGCGCGCTGCGGACGCTGGGGCAGTGGATGGGCAAGCTCCGCCGCATGGCGTCGGAGTTCCAGGGCCAGTTCCACGAGGCGATGCGCGAGGCCGAGATGGCCGACCTGAAGAAGCAGGTCGACGACATGACCAGCCAGGCGCAGAGTTACGTGAATTTCGATCCCGTCGACGAGGTCCGACGGGAGCTGGAAAGCACCCAGCAGCAGATCGAGAGCGCGATCGTCGCCGAGCCGACGGCGAGCCCGGCAGCCGCGACGCAGCCCGCCACGGCAGAGACG
>JBAUOM010000136.1:0-3368 GCA_049579765.1 Xanthobacteraceae bacterium | reverse complement strand
GGAGGAGGGTGAAGGCGGAGAGATCGACCCCGCGCTTGGCCGCGAAGACCCGGATTTCATCGGCCATGCGCATGTCGACGATGCGCTGGATGCCGGCGGCTGCGGCAGCCACGTCCAAGCGCAGTGGATCGGCGACCTGCGCTGAGAGCGCCAGGCGCGCCGCGGCGACGTCGAGGCGCTGCGCGCCGCCGAGGAAATAGTCGGGGTTGAGATAGCCGCACAGCAGATCGGCGTCGGTCACCGTCGGCCGCTTGCCGCCGCGGCCGTAGCAGGCCGGACCGGGGTCGGCGCCGGCGCTCTGCGGGCCGACATTGAGGAAGCCGCCGCCGTCGATCCAGGCGACGGAGCCGCCGCCCGCGGAGATGGTGGTCATGTCGAGCGCGGGCACGTCGACCTGCCGGCGCGCGATCACCCCTTCGGTGACTTCGAGCGGCGCGCCGCCCTCGATGAAGGCGATGTCGGCGCTGGTGCCGCCCATATCGAGGGTGACGAGGCCACGCTCTGCGTCCGCACGCGCGAGGTGGGCGCTCGCCTGCGCGCCCGCGGCGGGGCCGGAGAACAGCGTATGCACGGTGCGGCTGCCGGCGATCGCGGCTGAGAACGGCATGACGCCGCCGTTCGACTGCATCAGGAAGCGCTGCTGCGTCGCGAGCCCGGCGGCGTCCAATCCGCCGTTGAGGTGGGCGATGTAATGCACCATGACCGGCTCGAGATAGGCATTGAGCAACGTCGTAGAGAGCCGCGGCCATTCGCGGATGCGCGGCAGGACTTCGCTCGAGAGCGAGACGTGCGCGGCGGGAAATTCGCCATGGATCAGCGCGCGCGTTTGCTGCTCGTGCGCCGGGTTCATGAACGAGAACAAATAGCAGACCGCGATCGACTCGACGCCGGCGTCCTTGAGCTCGCGCGCGGCTGCGCGCACGGCGTCGGCATCGAGCGGGCGGAGCACGCGCCCGCCATGGTCGCAGCGCTCCGGGACTTCCCTGGTAAGGCTCTGCGGCGCGATCGCCGGCGGCTTCGAATAGAAATAATCGAACAAATTTCCGTCGCGCGCCTGGTTCTGGATTTCCTGCACCGCGCGATAGCCCTTGGTGATGATGAGCCCGACCTTGGCGCCGCGCATCTCCAGCAGCGCATTGGTCGTGATCGTGGTGCCATGGGCGAAAAACCCGATCTCCCCCGGCGCGACCCCCTTGGCGACGAGCCTTCCGACGCCGTCCAGCACGCCGAGCGCGGGATTCCTCGGCGTGCTGGCGACCTTCTCCACCGTGAGCACGCCCGTGGCGGTGTCGAGCAACACGAGATCGGTGTGGGTGCCGCCCACGTCGACGCCGAGGCGATAGCGGGCAGGGTTCATGTCTGGCTGCCAGTCGATGTCCTCAACCGTAGGTCTTGAGCACATGGCGGGCGATGACCATCTTCATCACCTCGCTGGCGCCTTCGGTGATGCGGTAGCTGCGCTGCTGCCGCCACATCTTCTCGATCGGAAGATCGGTGGTGAGCGCGATGCCGCCGTGGATCTGCATGCATTGGTCGGCGGCCTTGAACGCCATCTCGTCGGCGAAATATTTCGCCACATAGGCGTCCTCGCGCGCCTCTTCGCCGCGGTCGAGGCGGGCGGCGGTCTTGTGGACGAGCAGGCGGGCGGCCTGCAATTCGATGAACATGTCCGCCAGCATCCACTGCACCGCCTGCCGGTCGGCGAGCGGCCGGCCGAAGGTCGCGCGCTGCTTGGCATAGGCGGTCGCCATTTCGAGGCATCGCTCGGCGACGCCGAGCGCACGCGCGCCGTGCTTGACGCGGCCGATATTGAGCCATTGCTGGCCGAAGCGCATGCCTTCACCCTCCTCGCCCACGCGGTGGCTCGCCGGCACGCTCACGTTTTCGAGCACGATTTCCCAGGGCTTGTCGCCCATCATGGTCTCGTAGCAAGTCCCGAGCTTCACGCCTGGGGTATTCATGTCGACGATGAAGCAGGAAATCCCGCCGCGCGACCCTTTGCTGCGGTCGGTCGCGGCCATCAGCTGCATGAAGTCGGCGTCGCCGGCGCCGGTGATGAAGCGCTTGACGCCGTTGATCACGTAGTGATCGCCGTCGCGTACGGCGGTCGTGCGCATGCCGCCGGGATCCGAGCCGGCATCCGGCTCGGTCTGCGCGAAGCAGGCCCTCTTCTCGCCGCGCAGCAGCGGCAGCAGGTACCTCTCCTTCATCTCGCCCTCGAGCGAATAGAGGATGCCGCGCGCGGATGGGCCGGTGATACCCTCGCCGCGCGCCGGTATCGCGATGGTGCGCGAGAGCTCCTCCCACACGACGGCGCGCGCCAGAATCGACATTCCGCCGCCGCCATATTCCTCCGGCACGTCGAGCTGCCAGATGCCCAAGTCCTTGGCGCGCTGCTCGAAGCGGGCGAGATAGTCCGGCTTGATGCGCTCGCCGTCGGTGGTCTGGCGTTCGATCGGGATCAGTTCGTTGTCGACGAAGCGGCGCAGGCCGGCTTTGAGGATTCGCAGCTCTTCCGGCAATTCGAAATCCATTCCGTCACGCTCCCTGGTGCCCCGAACCCGAAGTTCGCGCACACCGTGCGGCGAATGCGAGCGTCGCATTCAAACGGGGGCACTAGATTCATAGAGTTGCTGGTGGTCCCTGGATTCCGAAGTTCGTATCTGAAAGTGCGGCGAGTGCTGACGAACTTCGGAATCGGACCACTAGTCGTCCTCCCGCCACAACACGCGCACGTCGACCGCGACCGCGCCTGCCGCGTCGGCCCGGCTCGCTCGGTCGGGTCTGGGACTGCCGGGTTGCGGCCGCACCATGAGCGGGTTGAGCTCGATGTCCCTTATCTTGGCGCGGTGGTCGAGAAAGAACCGGCCGAGCGCGAGCGCGGTCGCCTCGAGCGCCGTGCGATTGGCCGCGGGGCGTCCGCGAAAACCGGATAGCAGCCTCGCCAACTTGAGACCATCGACCATCGCGCGCACGTCGTCCGCTGTCGCCGGAAGCAGCCGCAACGCAGCGTCTTCGACCAGCTCGACCAGCACGCCGCCCGCGCCTACCAGCAGCAGCGGCCCGTAGAGTGGATCGCTGCGCGCGCCGACGATGGCCTCTACGCCCGACACCATCTCCTGCACCAGGAAGCCGTCGATGCGCGCGTCCGGCGCCTTCGCGCGGGCGGACGCGACGAGCGCTTGCGCGGCGGCTTCCACCGCGTCGCCGTCCTGCAAGCCGAGCGCCACGCCACCGGCCTCGGTTTTGTGCAGGATGTCGCGCGAGCGGATCTTCAGCGCGACCGGAAACCCGATGTGCTCGGCCGCGCCCACAGCCTCGGCGATGCTTCCGGCGGTACGGCTCTGCGGCAGCGCGATGCCGTAGTT
>JBAUOM010000135.1:0-4630 GCA_049579765.1 Xanthobacteraceae bacterium | reverse complement strand
GGCCAAGCCCTACAAGATCGGCACGCTGCAGCCGCTCTCGGGCGCCGGCGCCGCCGGCGGCAAGACCGCCCTGGTCGGCGTGCAGATGGCCGTCGACCGCATCAACAAGTCGGGCGGCATCAACGGCCGGCCGGTCGAGCTGATCGTGGCGGACGACGAATCCAAGCCCGACGTCGGCCGCCGCAAGGTCGAAAAGCTGGTGGTCGAGGACAATATCGACGTCCAGGTCGGCGGTTTCCTCTCCAACATCTGCCTCGCCTGCATGCCGGTGTACGAAGAGGCCAAGATCGTCAACATGATCGGCGTGTGCCTCGATACCACGCTCACCACCAGCAAGTGCAACCGCTACACCTTCCGGCCGTTCGACTACGCGCCAGCCCAGGCGGTGGCGTTCGCGCCCTACCTCGTCAACAAGCTGGGCAAGAAGTGGCACATCGCCTTCGCCGACTATTCGTGGGGCCAGTCGACCCGCGACGCCTACGCGCAGGAGATCAAGAAGGCCGGCGGCGAGGTGGTCGGCACCACCGGCATCCCGCTCGGCACCGCCGACATGACCGCGTTCCTCTCCAAGATCAGCGGCAACTTCGACGGTCTGTTCGGGATCTTCTTCGGCAAGGACGGGGTGACCATCGGCAACCAGGCCTTCGACCTCGGCCTCACCAAGCGGTACAAGTGGGCCGGAGACGGTGCCATTGCCGAGTCCACCAATCTTCCCGCGCTCGGCAACAAGATCGAAGGCTTCATCGGCATCAACCGCTATATCCCCGTGCTCGATCCGCCGCTCAACACCGCGGCGCACAAGAAGTTCTTCGAAGAGGCCAAGACCCGGCTAAAGGCCATCGACCCGTCGGGTCCGCTGCCCGACCGCTACGTGCAGTCGAATTTCGAAGCGATGAATGCGCTCAAGCTCGGGATGGAGAAGTCGAAGTTCCGCGGCCGCGAGGACACGATGAAGCTGATCGAGGCCCTCGAAGGGCTGGAGATGAAGGAGGGCGACGACTTCCCGCAGGGCGACAAGGTGCTCCGCAAGGAGGACCACCAAGCCTTCCTGCGCGAGTTCATCTTCGACATCAAGGACGGCAAGCATCACATCGTCGAGGTCGTCCCCAAGGAAAAGACGGTGTTTCCGCCGGCCTGCAAGTTCGCCTCCAGCTAAGTGACCGCCGCGCAGTCCATCGATGCGCCCCTCCCGGCCGATGCCGGCCGGGAGGGCGCCCCGGCTGCGCTGCTGCGCACCGAGGGCCTCAGCGTTCGCTTCGGCGGCCTGACCGCGCTCGACGAGGTCGATTTCGAAATCCCGCGCGGCGAGATCCGCGCCATCATCGGGCCCAACGGCGCGGGCAAGAGCACCTTCTTCAATTGCCTCACCGGCGTGCTGCGTCCCACCTCGGGGCGCATTCTGTTCAACGGCGAGAACATTGCCGGGCTGCCCTCCAACCGCATCTCCCAGAAGGGTATCGCCCGCTCCTACCAGATCACCAACATCCTCCCCAACGCCACGACGCTCGAGAACGTCCGCATCGCCGCCCAGTCGCGCCGCCACGGCTGGAGCATGCTCACGCATCACAGCGACTTTCGCGACCTCATCGAGAAGGCCGAAGCCGTGCTGGGGGCGGTCGGCCTGAGCGCCAAGGCGGAGGAGCTCGCCGCCAACCTCTCGCACGGCGAGCAGCGCAATCTCGAGATCGGCATCGCGCTCGCCACCGAACCGCAGCTGCTGTGCCTCGACGAGCCGACGGCGGGCATGAGCGCGGCCGAGACCCACGACACCATGGAGCTGGTGCGCCGCATCGCGGAGAACCTCACGATCCTCATCGTCGAGCACGACATGCAGGTGGTCATGTCGCTGGCCCAGCGCGTCACGGTGCTGCACTACGGCGAAGTGCTGGCGGAAGGAACGCCGGCGGAGATCCAGCAGAACTCCCGGGTGCTGGAGGTCTATCTCAAGACATGAGCGCGCCGGAAGCCACTGCCAATCCCCTCGTCACGGTCGAGGATCTGCACACCTACTACGGCAAGAGCCATATCTTGCACGGCGTGTCGCTCACCGTCGGCTGCGGGGAGGTGGTCGGCCTGCTCGGGCGCAACGGCGTCGGCAAGAGCACGACGCTCAAGACCATCATGGGGCTCGTGCACCCCGACCGCGGCACCGTGCTGCTCGCCGGCATGCCCGTCACCAGCCTGCCGCCGCACAAATTAGCGCGGCTCGGAATCGGCTACGTCCCCGAGGATCGGCGCATTTTCCGTTTCCTCACGGTGATGGAGAACCTGCGCACGGGCCTCGATCGCCACGGCGTCACGGAGGCGAGAAAGCAGGAGCTGCTCGACAAGGTCTTCGCCTATTTCCCGGTGCTGGCCGAGCGGCGCAGCCAGCCCGGCGGCACGCTGTCCGGAGGCGAGCAGCAGATGCTCGCCATTGCGCGGGCGATGATGCTCGAACCCAAGATCATCCTGCTCGACGAGCCGACCGAGGGATTGATGCCGCGCATGGTCTCGCAGATCCGTCAGATCATCGAGGTCCTGCATCGGGAGGGCGTGGCGATCCTGCTGGTGGAGCAAAACGTGCCGCTCACGCTGGAGGCCAGCGAGCGCGTCTACATCATGGAAAAAGGCACCGTGCGTCATCATTGCGCGGCGTCGCAACTCAACGTCAACGACGCGGTCATCCAGCAGTATCTGGGAGTATAGGGCACATGCGCCGCAAACTCGGTGGGCGCTCTCCCCCATCCGAGCTCGAGTTGACCCGGCTTCGGGTGGGAGAGGGATGGGAACCCAAGTCCGACGCTCGAACGGAACCCGCATGGACACCGTGCTCGAATTTTTCCAGGCCATTCCCTACGAACAGCTGCTGATCCAGACGGTGAACGGCATCGTCACCGGAATGATTTTGGCGCTGGTCGCCTCCGGGCTGACGCTGATCTTCGGCATCATGGACGTGGTGAACTTCGCCCACGGCGAGCTGTTCATGCTGGGCGCCTATGTCGGCGTGGTCGTCATGGCGGCGAGCGGCAATTTCTGGATCGCGCTCGTCATCTCCATCCTCGTGATCGCGCTGCTCGGCGCGGCGATCCAGATCACCACCCTGCGCCCCCTGCTCGGCCGCGATCCATTGACCACCATCCTCGCCACGTTCGGCGTCTCGCTGGTGCTGCAGAATTACGCGCTCTGGCAATTCGGCCCGGTGGCGCGCAAGATCCCGGAGCCGTTCACCGGGCACTTCAAGCTCTTCTATCTCGACTATCCGTGGTACCGGCTGCTGATCGCGGCGCTCTCGGCGGCGATCATCGGCGGATTCTGGCTCTTCCTCAAATACGGCACCTACGGCATCTGGATCCGCGCCACGACCCAGGACCGCACCATGGCGCAGGCCATGGGCATCCCGGTGCCCTGGGTCCACACCGCGGTATTCGCCATCGGCGCCGGCATGGCGGCCGCCAGCGGCGTGCTGTTCGGTCCCCTCGTCGGCGTCAACCACGCGATGGGGCTCGATTGGGTGCTCAAGGCCTTTATCGTCGTCGTGGTCGGCGGCATGGGCAGCCTCGGCGGCTCCATCGCCGCGTCGATCTTCATCAGCCTGCTGGAAGCCTACGCCTCGATCTGGGTGAGCCCGGCCCAGGCGGTGATCGTCTCCTTCGTCGTGCTGATCCTGACCCTGCTGTTCCGGCCCACCGGCCTGTTCGTTCCGACACCGAAATGATGAAAACGCGCCACACGATCGTCTACTGGACGGGATTCTGCGTGATCCTGGCGCTGCTGATCGTCGCGCCTTTGGTGCTGCCCGAGTTCTGGCGCCGTTTCCTGACGGAGATCCTGATCTGGGGCCTGCTGGCCATGTCCTCCGATATCCTGATCGGTTACACGGGCATGGTCTCGTTCGGCCACTCGGCCTTCTTCGGCCTCGGGATGTACGGCGCCGCGGCCGCGCTGCTCATGGTCACGCCGCCCAACCTTTGGCTCGCCGTTTTGTACGGGCTCATCGGAGCCGCCGCGGTCGCCTTGTTCGTCGCCTACTTCTCCACCCGCATGCGCGACATCTACTTCGCGATCACCACGCTGATCTTCTCGCAAATTTTCTACGTCATCATTTTCACCTGGACCGAGTTGACCGGCGGCGAGAACGGCCTGACCTTCCGCCGGCCGGCGCTGTCCATTCCCGGGCTGTTCTCGGTTCCCTTCACCACCGAGACGCTGCACTGGTTCGTGCTCGGGGTGGTGACGGGGTCCTACCTCATCCTGCGGCGCATCACCCAGTCGCCTTTCGGCATGGTGCTGCAATCGATCCGCGAGAACGAGGCGCGCACCCGCGCCGTCGGCTATCCCGTCGAACGCTACAAGATCGTCGCCGTGATGCTCTCCGGTCTGTTCGCCGGCCTGGCCGGAGTGCTCTACGCGGTCCAGAACCGCTTCGCCGCGCCCGACTTCGTCTATTTCCTCGTGTCCGGCGAGACCGTGATTTACAACGTCATGGGGGGCGTCGGGACGCTGGTGGGGCCGATCGTCGGCGCGGCTTTCTTCCTGCTTCTGCGCGAGGCGTTCTCGCGCTTCTTCACCGAGTACTACCTCATTCCGGTCGGGGTGATCTTCATCGCCATGGTCATTTTCATGCCGCAAGGATTGCTCGGGTTCATGC
>JBAUOM010000134.1:0-4798 GCA_049579765.1 Xanthobacteraceae bacterium | reverse complement strand
TTCGTCTACGAAGGCACGTTTCGCCAGCACTTGATCGCCAAGGGCCGCAACCGCGACAACGCCTGGTTCTCGATGCTCGACGGAGAATGGCCGGCGCGCAAGGCCGCGTTCGAGTGCTGGCTCGCGCCGGAGAATTTCGACGCGGCCGGAAAACAGCGCCTGAGCTTGAGTGAACTGAATGCAACGCGGGCCGTCGGCTGATCGGGTTTGAGCGGAGGAGCAGAGTACGTGCACATTCTCATTACCGGCGCCGCGGGGATGATCGGCCGCAAGCTCGTCGAGCGGCTCGCCAGGGACGGCGGGCTGAACGGGAAACAAATCGGCAAGCTGACCCTGCTCGATGTCACTACGCCGGCCGGGGCTCCGAGCTTTGCCGGCCGGATCGAAACTGTCGCCGCTGATCTGGCGGCAGCCGGCGAAGCCGCCAGGGCGGTCGAGGGCCGGCCCGACGTGATCTTCCATCTCGCCAGCGTCGTCTCGGGCGAAGCCGAGCTCGATTTCGACAAGGGCTATCGCGTCAATCTCGACGGCACGCGCGCGCTGCTGGAGGCCATCCGCGCCGCCGGCGAGGGCTATCGGCCGCGGCTCGTCTATACCTCGTCCATCGCGGTGTTCGGCGCGCCCTTCCCGGAGACCATCCCGGACGACTTTCATCTCACGCCGCTTACTTCCTACGGTACGCAGAAGGCGATCGGGGAAGCGCTGCTCGCCGACTATACCCGGCGCGGCTTCTGCGACGGCGTCGGCATCCGGCTGCCGAGCATCGTGGTGCGGCCGGGCAAGCCGAACAAGGCGGCGTCCGGATTCTTCTCCGGCATCATCCGCGAACCGCTCGCCGGGCTCGAGGCCGTGCTGCCGGTTCCCGAGGCGGTCGTGCACACCCATGCGAGCCCGCGCGCCGCGGTCGGCTTTCTCGTGCACGCGGCCGGGCTGCCGCGGGAGGCGCTCGCGCCGCACATCAACCTCGCGATGCCGGGCGTCTGCTGCACCGTGGCCGAGCAGATCGCCTCGCTGCGGCGCATCGCCGGCGATCGCGTTGCCGGGCGTATTCGGTGCGAGCACGATCCGCTGGTCGCGCGCATCGTCGAGGGCTGGCCGCAGCGCATCGAGGCCCGGCGCGCGCGTGAGCTCGGCTTTGCGGCCGAGCGCTCGTTCGACGAGATCGTGCGTATCCACATCGACGAGGACCGCGGCGGCTCGTTCGTCGATTGACAGGATTTGCCCGTTTCGCTCTCTCCACGACGAACGAACTTGCCCGCGCATGCGCTTCGCTGCTCCCCTCGTTTCCGCGACGTTGCTGCGGCGCTACAAGCGCTTCCTCGCCGACGTCATGCTCCCCTCGGGCGAGACGGTGACGGTGCACTGCGCCAACCCGGGATCGATGATCGGGCTCGCTGCCGCGGGCGCGCGGGTGTGGCTGTCGAAGTCGGACAACTCCAAACGCAAGCTCGCCCACAGCTGGGAGCTGATCGAGGTCGATTTCGGCACGGGGGCCGAGCTGGTGGGGATCAACACCGCGCACCCTAACGCGCTCGCCGCCGAGGCGATCGCGGCCGGCGCCATCGCCGAGCTTGCCGGCTATGCCGCGCTCCGGCGCGAGGTGAGATACGGCAAGAACTCGCGGGTCGATTTTCTGCTCGAAGGACCGACACGGCCGCCGTGCTACGTCGAGGTCAAGAACGTGCACCTGATGCGCAGGCCGGGATTGGCGGAGTTTCCCGACGCGGTGACCAAGCGCGGCGCCAAGCACCTCGCGGAGCTCGGCGACATGGCGGCGGCCGGTGCCCGCGCGGTGATGCTGTTCCTGATCCAGATCGCCTCGGCGCGGCGCTTCGCCCTCGCCCGCGACATCGACCCCGCCTACGGCAGGGCCTTCGACGCGGCCCGCAACGCGGGGGTCGAGGCCATCGCTTATCGCTGCGCGATCACCTGCGAGGGGATCGAGGTGATCGGGCCGGTCGCAATCGCGCAGTGAGCGCCCGGCCGCCACGGACCCGAACGATCCCGGGTCTGCAGCGCATCATTTCGTTGCGCTTCATGCCGCATGCCGCGCTGCGCCCGGGACAGGCGCTTGCGTCCCGCGCATCCTTGCTTACATTGCGATGCAGCAGCGGCATCGGGCGAGCCGCAAGGAGGCGGCGCGGCCGCGATGCCGTGATGAGCTACGTCGACGCGGCCCTGGCGCCGCAACGCAAGACTGGACAGATCAAGCTCTACGGCGGGGCGGCCTTCGAAGGCATGCGCAAGGCCGGACGGCTGGTGGCGGAATGCCTCGACATGCTCGTCGACGAGGTCGGCCCGGGCGTGACCACCGAAAAAATCGACCGGCTGGTATTCGATTTCGCCAGGGCGCACAACGCCATGCCGGCGACCCTGATGTATCGCGGCTACCGCAAGTCGACCTGCACCTCGGTCAACCACGTGGTCTGCCACGGCATCCCCGGCGACAAACCGCTGAAAGAGGGCGACATCGTCAACGTCGACGTCACCCTCATCCTCGACGGCTGGCACGGCGATTCCAGCAGGATGTTCGGCGTGGGCACGATCCCGCGGCGGGCCGAGCGCCTGATCGAGGTCACCTACGAGGCGATGATGCGCGGCATTTCGGTGATCCGGCCGGGCGCGACCACCGGGGATATCGGCGCCGCCATCCAGGCCTATGTGGAAGCGCAGCACATGAGCGTGGTGCGCGACTTCTGCGGTCATGGGCTCGGCCGGCTGTTCCACGACGAGCCCAACATCGTGCATATCGGCCGGCCGGGCGAGGGTATCGTGCTGCGTCCCGGCATGTTCTTCACGGTCGAGCCGATGATCAATCTCGGCCGCCCGCACGTGAAGGTGTTGTCCGACGGCTGGACGGCGGTGACCCGCGACCGCTCGCTCTCCGCCCAGTTCGAGCACACCGTGGCGGTGACGGAGGGCGGAGTGGAAATCTTCACGCTGTCGCCCAAGGGCCTCGACCGGCCGCCGGTTTCGACCGGAACGCGCTGAGCCCGCCCTTTGCAAACCACGATATTGCCGGCATCCTGAGGCCCGTAAGGCGGCGCTACCTTCTGCGCGAGACGATGATCGCGTGCCCATGGCCGGCGAGAAACCGACGACATCCTCGACAGCGGCCGAACCCGCGCCGCATTACCACGGCCATCGCCAGCGGCTGCGGCAGCGCTTCCTGACCGCCGGAAGCGAGGCGGTCAGCGACTACGAAGTGCTCGAGCTCATCCTGTTCCGCGCCATCCCGCAGCGCGACCTCAAGCCGCTGGCCAAGGAGCTCATCGCCAAGTTCGGCTCGTTCTCGGAGGCGATTTCGGCGCCGGCCGAGCGGCTCAAGGAGGTCAAGGGCCTGGGCGAGGCCGCCATCACCGAGCTCAAGATCGTACACGCGGCCGCAACGCGGCTGGCGCGCGGCAGCGTGAAGCAGCGGCCGGTGCTGTCGTCGTGGTCGAACGTGCTCGACTATTGCCGCACCGCCATGGCCTTCGCCGACAAGGAGCAGCTGCGCGTGCTGTTCCTCGACAAGCGCAATCAACTGATCGCCGACGAGGTGCAGCAGACCGGCACCGTCGACCACACGCCGGTCTATCCGCGCGAGGTGGTCAAGCGCGCGCTCGAGCTCTCCGCCACCGCCATCGTGCTGGTGCACAACCACCCTACTTGGGATGAAATGATCACGCGGGATCACGGTCAATACCATTGAATCACTGAGCTTATAGCCCTTGCAGGCCGAGGGATATTTCGGCACACTGGGGGCTGTTTCAAAGGGGATCGGAGGCCTTACCGATCCCAATTGCAGCCCTTTGGTCACCCGACTACCGCCCCCACTCGAGATCCGTGGAGAGAGCCCAGTGCCAAGCCTTACTGACGGCGCCATCCGTCAAGCCATTCGGCGTGTCGAAATCGCTGGAAAGCAGGAGAGCCTAACTGATGGTGAGGGTCGAGGCACAGGCCGCCTCGTTCTTGTCTTGAAGTCCATGCCAAGGCGGGTGACCGCGGAGTGGATGGCGCAGCAGTGGCGAGACGGGAACCGCGTGAAAGCCAAGCTTGGCAACTACCCATCGATGTCGCTCGCTCAAGCGCGTGAAGCGTTCAAACGCGACTACGCCGACATGATCCAGAAGGGTCGCAGCATCAAGATCGCCGGCGATACGCGACCCGGCACGGTCGGCGATCTCTTTGAGGCGTACGTCAGATACCTAAGAGACGCGAACAAGCCCTCATGGAAGGAAGCCGAGAAGGGATTGAAAAAGATGGCAGACGCGCTCGATCGAAATCGCTTGGCCCGCGAGATCGAGCCCGATGAGATTGCCGAAGTCATTCGGCCGATCTACGAGCGCGGCGCGCGAGCGATGGCGGACCACGTTCGCGGCTACGTTCATGCCGCATATTCCTGGGGCATGAAGTCGGAACATGACTATCGCAACACCTCGCCGAGGCGCTTCAGGCTTGTCTATAACCCCGCCGCCGGCATCCCAACGGAGCCGAAGGTCGTCGGCACACGCTGGCTCGACGAAGATGAGTTCGTGCGTCTCTACCGCTGGCTCGAGTGTCTTGATGCTCCCGTTCATCCTCCCTACACGCGCGCCGTACGGATCCTAATGCTCACCGGCCAGCGCGTCGAGGAGATTGCCCGCTTTCATCTTGATCAATGGGACGCGGCGGAACACATTATCGATTGGTCAAAGACGAAGAACGGCAAGCCGCACGCGATACCTGTTCCGGCGCTCGCAGCCGAACTCATAGAGTCGATCACGCCGAACGATCACGGGTGGTTCTTCCCGTCCGCGAAAGACCCGAATAGACC
>JBAUOM010000133.1:0-11813 GCA_049579765.1 Xanthobacteraceae bacterium | reverse complement strand
GGCCTATGATTTGGCATGGCTACCGCTGCGCTGCCGCTGTTTCATCTCTACGGCGATCCGCCTGACGACCAGGCCTTCGACTTCATCCATATCGAGACGATCGCGTCGCGATCCTCGATTCATGACTGGACGATCCGCGCGCACCGTCACCGCAATCTGTTTCAAATTCTTCTGATCGAGCGCGGCGGCGGCGAGATGACATACGAAGCCGCCACCATCACCTTCGAGGCGCCGTGCGCGATCCTCGTGCCGGCCACCGTCGCGCATGGCTTTCGTTTCCGGCCGGCGCTGACCGACGGTTGGGTGATGACCTTTACCGAGGACGTCGCCGAGGCGATGGGTGACCGTCGCGGCGAGTCGCTGGCGCGCCTCAAGGCGCTCGCCGGCGAACCGGTCGTTCCACTCGGGGCAGCCGACGGCGATCGTCTTGCGAAGCGGGCGGTGGAGCTGCACGAAGAACGCTTCCTTGCGCGCGCCGGCTTTCGCATCGCCATGCGCGGACTGCTGGCCTTGATCGCGGTCGAGGTGGCGCGGCTCGCGGCCGCCCGTCCGCGCGCCGGCACCGAGGCGATCGCGCTCGAGCCGACCGGAGCGACGGTCGACGCGTTGCGCAAGCTGGTCGAGCAGCACTTCCAGAAGGAGCGCCAGCTTGCGTTCTATGCCGACAGGCTGGCGATGACGGTCGACCGCCTCAACGACCACGTCCGGCGCGCCACCGGCGTGACCGCCGGTCACCTGATCCGGCAGCGCGTGCTCACCGAAGCCAAACGTCAGCTCGTGTTCACCAACCTGGCGATTCACGAGATCGCCTACGAGCTCGCCTTCTCCGACCCCTCCCACTTCGCCCGTTTCTTTCGCAAGCAGACCGGCACCACCCCGCACGAGTTTCGGGCGGCCAGGGGCGGCTAGTCGAGCGCTTCCAAAGTTCGAATCCTATGCGGCCTTCGAAATAGCCGCATTTTTCGGTCCGAAGTCCAAAGCTGGCAACTGAGCGGTTTCATGGAATCGGTCGTCTAGTTCAGCCGCTCACTGCGGCCAAGGATTGAACACCTCCTTGTCGCTGACTTCGATCTTCTTCGCGTCCCGGATGAATTTGTCGATCGCGCTGATCGGCTTGTCGTTGGGGTTTGCCTCGCAGTGATCGACGACGAGTTTGAGAATGGCGGCCACATCGACCCCGTTCATGTCGACGTAATTGTGGTACTCGTTGAGGAGGAGAAAGTTGGCGGCGCTGACGTAGCCCTGTACCCAATAGAACAGCAGGTAGTTCGCGGGATGGTCGAGGCCCGCGCTCGGCTTGAGGTCGCCTGCGAGCTTGCCGCAATTGGCAATTCCGATGCCCTGCGTGATCAGCGGGTCCGCGTGTCCGTCCACCGCACCGAAGCTTGAAGCTGCCGCCGCGAGGGCAAGCACAAATGCCGCATGGGGGAGGCGGTGAGGCCGCATATCTCTGTCCTCCATCCGATTACCGTCCCTTAGCGCGAAGGAATCCGAGCACCGCATCGGTGTAGGCCGCGGGCTGCTCGACATTGGACATGTGGGCGGCGTCGAGCAGCGCGAATTTCGCCCCCGGGATCTGCTCGCTGATGTACTCGTTCGCCTCCGGCGTCGTCGCCCCATCGTGCTTTCCGGCGATCACGAGGGTCGGGGCCTTGATCTTGGGCAACAGCTCGCGGTGGTCCATGTCGCGGACGGCCGCGCCGCATGCGAGATAGCCTTCGAGCGGGGTGGCGGCGAACATGTCCTGGATGGGTGCGACCGCTTGGGGGGAGCGCTCGAGGAAGCCCTTCGTGAACCAGCGCGCCATGTTCGGTGCGGCAAAGGCCGCAATGCCTTTTTCCCGCACCAGCTTCAACCGTTCGTTCCACGCCGCCTTGTCTGGGAAGTAGCTCGACGTGTTGGTGATGACCATGCGCTCGATGCGCCCCGGCGCATTGGCGCCGAGCCATTGACCGACCATGCCGCCCATGGAGAGCCCGCACCAGTTGACCTTCTCGAGGCCCAATCCGTCGAGCACCGCCAGGACGTCACGGCCGAGGCGTTCCATCGTATAGGGCCCCTGCGGGCAGCCGGAGCGGCCATGGCCGCGGCGGTCGTAGCGCACGACACGAAAGTGCTGCGTGAAGGGCGCGACCTGGGCCTCCCACATATGCAACGTGGTGCCGAGCGAATTCGACAACATGAGCACGGGCGCATGCTCCGGGCCCTCGACTTCGACGTGGATCGGACAGCCGTCGGCATTGATTGCGGGCATGGTTTCTCCCTCTGCAACGGTCGCCGGCCGGCGCCCGCTCGGCGCGCCTGCCGCGCGATAGAAAACGAGGCGCGACCCCCTTTAGCCGCCCGCAAGCCTTGCGCCAACCCCGGCCGCATCCCCCGCGCGCAGTGCCGCTCCCCGCTGAAAGCGCTTTCCCCGTCGCCCGCCGCCGCACTATATCCAAGCGTCATAACCACGGAGAATGGCGATGGCGATGACCATGAGTGGGCAAGTCCAGCTCCCCGCAAGCCGCGAGGTGGTGTGGGCGAAGCTCAACGACCCGGAGGTGCTCAAGAGCTGCATCCCCGGCGGCGAGCAGCTCGACAAGACCTCCGAGAACGAATTCCAGGCCGTCGCCACCGTCAAGGTCGGGCCGGTGAAGGCGCGCTGGAAGGGCAAGGTCAGGCTCTCCGACCTTGATCCGCCGAACGGCTACCGCATTTCCGGCGAAGGCGAGGGCGGCGTTGCAGGCTTCGCCAAGGGCGGCGCCAAGGTGTCGCTCGCCGACAAGGACGGCGGCACGCTGCTCACCTACGACGTCGAGGCGCAGATCGGCGGCAAGCTCGCCCAGCTCGGCCAGCGCCTGATCAACAGCGCGGCCAAGAAGACGGCCGATGATTTCTTCGTCAAGTTCGCGCAGGCGGTGGCGCAATCGGGGTGACGGTTGCGATGAGCGGAACCTTCGCGATCGCCAATACTCTTGACCAGCCGTGCGACCCAGGTTCAGAGTTGACTTGTTCCAATCCACGCCGCGGGGCAAAATCGGTGCGATTTTGACCCGATCCGCCGTCGGCCTTGCCCGTCGGTGCGAAAAACGAGGCCATTTGGCCGGATTTCGAGGAGGAAGCCATGTCCGCCGTCGCATTGACGGTGAACGGCAAAGCCGTCACCGGTGACGTCGATCCGCGCACCCTTCTGGTGCAGTTCCTGCGTGAGCACCTGCGGCTCACCGGCACCCATGTGGGCTGCGACACGTCCCAATGCGGTGCCTGCGTGGTGCACATCGACGGCAAGGCGGTCAAATCCTGCACCGTCTTTGCCTGGCAGGTGGAGGGCGCCAACGTCACCACCATCGAGGGCCTCGCCGACCCGAACGGGCCGCTGCATCCCATGCAGGAGGCGTTCCGAGAGCATCACGGACTGCAGTGCGGCTATTGCACGCCGGGCATGATCATGACCGCCGTCGATATGGTGTACCGCAAGGGTCACGACCTCGACGATCCCACCATCCGTCACGAACTCGAAGGCAACCTGTGCCGTTGCACCGGCTACCACAATATCGTCAAGGCGATCGCGGCCGGCGCCAAGGCCATGGAAAAGGGGCAGGTCCATAAGACCTAGCGCGGGAGGCGTGAGCGAACGGCGTCATCCAGGGAGGAGACCGCCATGAGCGCAACCGGAATCGGCGCGGCGGTGCGCCGCAAGGAGGACCAGCGCTTCATCACCGGCAAAGGCCACTACACCGACGACGTCAATCGTCCCGGCCAATGCCACGCCTATTTTCTGCGTTCGCCACATGCCCACGCCAAGATCAAGGGCGTGGACGGCAAAGCCGCGGCCGCCATGCCGGGAGTGCTCGCCGTCCTCACCGGTTCCGAGCTTGCCGCCGACAAGATCGGCAACCTCATCTGCGGCTGGATGATCACGTCCAAAGACGGCTCGCAGATGAAGATGGCGCCGCACCCGGCGATCGCTCACGGCAAGGCCAACTATGTCGGCGACGCCGTCGCGGTCGTCCTCGCCGAGACGCTGGCGCAGGCGAAGGACGCCGCCGAGAAGGTCAAGGTCGATTACGAGCCGTTGCCGGCGGTGGTGGATCCCGCCAAGGCGCAGGGCGAAAGCGCGCCGCAAATCCACGAGGTCGCCGCGCGCAACACCATCTACCAATGGCATCTCGGCGATCCGAAGGCGGTCGAGGCCGCGTTCAAGGCCGCGAGGCACGTGACCAAGCTCGACGTCGTCAACAACCGCCTGGTGCCGAACGCGATCGAGCCGCGCGCGGCGATCGGCGAATACGATGCCGGCTCGGACAGCCTGACGCTCTGGAACACCACCCAGAATCCGCACGTCGCGCGGCTGGTCATCTCTGCGTTCATTGGGATCGCGCCCGAGAACAAGCTGCGCGTGATCGCGCCCGACGTGGGCGGCGGCTTCGGCTCCAAGATTTTCATCTATCCGGAGGAGGTCGTCTGCCTGTGGGCTGCACGCAGGATCGGGCGGTCGGTGAAATGGGTGGCCGAGCGCTCCGAGGCGTTCCTGACCGATGCGCATGGACGCGATCACGTCACGCACGCGGAGATGGCGTTCGACGGCGACGGCAGGATCACCGGCCTGCGTGTGAAGACCATCGCCAATCTCGGCGGCTACATGTCGACGTTCGCGTCGTCGATACCGACCTATCTCTACGCCACGCTGCTGTCCGGTCAGTATGACATCCCGGCGATCTATTGCGAGGTCGACGCGGTCTATACCAACACCGTGCCGGTCGATGCCTATCGCGGTGCCGGCCGGCCTGAGGCGACCTTCGTCGTGGAGCGGCTGGTCGAGGTCGGCGCGCGCGAATTGGGCGTGGATCCCGCCGACCTGCGCAAGCGGAACTTCATCAAGACCTTCCCGCACCAGACCCCGGTGATCATGAGCTACGACGCCGGCGACTACCACGCCTCGCTGAAGAAGGCGCTGGAGATCGCCGACTACGACGGCTTCGGCAAGCGCAAGCGCGAATCGGCGCGGCGCGGCAAGCTGCGCGGCATCGGCTTGTCGACCTACATCGAGGCCTGCGGGATTGCGCCGAGCCAGGCGGTGGGCTCGCTTGGCTGCGGCGTCGGCCTGTGGGAATCGGCGGAAGTGCGCGTCAACCCGACCGGCAGCGTCGAGGTCCTGACCGGCTGCCACCAGCACGGCCAGGGCCACGAGACCACCTTCGCGCAGGTGGTCTCCGAGCGCCTCGGCATTCCGCTCGACAATGTCAGCGTCGTGCACGGCGACACCGACAAGGTGCAATTCGGCATGGGTACCTACGGTTCGCGCTCGGGCGCGGTCGGCATTTCCGCGATCGTGAAGGCGCTCGACAAGGTCGAGGCCAAGGCGAAGAAAGTCGCGGCGTACATGCTGGAGGCGGCCGAAGGCGACATCGTGTTCCAGGACGGCAAGTTCACCGTCGCTGGCACCGACAAGTCGGCGGCCTGGGGCGAGGTGGCGCTCAACGCCTATATCGCGCACAAATTCGCCGGCCAGGAACTGGAGCCCGGATTGAAGGAAGGCGCCTTCTACGACCCCACCAATTTCACCTTCCCCGCCGGCTGTCACGTCTGCGAGGTCGAGGTCGATCCGCAGACCGGCGAGATCGAGGTCGCGGCCTGGACTGCGGTGGACGATTTCGGCACTGTGATCAATCCGATGATCGTCGAGGGCCAGGTGCATGGCGGCATCGCGCAGGGCGTGGGCCAGGCGCTGCTCGAGCGCACCGTCTACGACAAGGACGGCCAGCTCGTCACCGGCTCGCTCATGGACTATTGCATGCCGCGCGCCCAGGACCTGCCGACGCTGAAAGTCGACATGACCACGACGAAATCGCCGTCCAATCCGCTCGGCATCAAGGGCTGCGGCGAGGCCGGCGCAATCGCGGCGCCGGTGGCCGTGATCAACGCCATCACCGACGCGATCGGCAGCGAGCAGCTGGAAATGCCGGCGACGGCGCAGGCGGTCTGGCTGGCATTGCAGAAGGCCAACAACACACCCAAGGCGGCATAGGAGAGCGATCACGATGTATGCATTCACCCAACATCGGCCGACGACGGTGCGGCAGGCGGCGAGCCTGCTGGCCAAGGAGGAGGATTCCAAGCTCCTCGCCGGCGGGCACACCTTGATCCCGACGATGAAGCTGCGTCTTGCCGGGCCGAAGCATCTCGTCGACTTGTCGAAGGTCGAGGGCCTGACCGGGATCGAGATGAAGGGGCGCTCGCTCGTCATCGGCGCGATGACGCATCACGTCGAGGTCGCGACCTCGCCGGTGGTACGGGAGAATATTCCGGCGCTGGCGGAGCTCGCAGGCAAGATCGGAGATCCCGCCGTGCGCCATCGCGGCACGATCGGCGGCTCGATCGCCAACAACGACCCGAACGCCGACTATCCGGCCGGCGTGCTCGGGCTCGGCGCCACCATCGTCACCAACAAACGGCGCATCGGCGCCGACGAATTCTTCAAGGGCCTGTTCGAGACCGCGCTCGAGCCGGACGAGATCATCACCAAGGTGCAGTTCCCCAAGGTCAACAAGGCGGCTTACGTGAAATTCCCCAACCCGGCCTCGCGTTACGCACTGGTCGGGGTGTTCGTATCGAAGCGCAGCTCGGAGATCCGCGTGGCGGTGACCGGCGCGGGCGCGAACGGCGTCTTCCGCGTGCCCGCGTTCGAGGAAGCACTCAAGAAGCGATTCGGTCCGAAGTCGCTCGAGGGCATGACCGTGCCCCCCGACGGGATGGCGAGCGACATTCACGGCGGCGCCGAATATCGGGCGCATCTCGTGGGCGTGCTGGCGCGCCGGGCGGTCGCGGCGGCGGGATAGCCGGACACCGACCTCGCGACACTGTCGATACGGGCGCGATCCGATCCGGCGCAGTGCGCGCCGCGATTGCGGCCGCGTTGCGTATTGTCCATTTAAATCAATCGCTTGCTCCAAAACAAGGGGTACAGTCGAGTTGGAGCAAGGCTTAGGCTTTGCCAGAAATGCTGAATTTCTGAAGAGAAAATCAAGAACTTCTGCAAGCGGCGTTTCCTAAACTGCCCTATGCGCTCCCCCTCGGCGACCTGGGCTTCCCCGTTTCGCCGGCGGAGCGGAAGAGCGGCATGTCGAACCGTACGCAGGCGCGTGCTTGCCACCGCGACACGATCTTCGCTGAAAACCGCAAAGAAGGAGTCGCCCCGATGAGCTCATTATCGTTGCCTGCTTTCGTCCTTTCGCTCCTGATCTTGCCGCTCCATGCCGCCGGAGCCCAAGTGGCCGACGCGGTCGCGGCGCCGGGCGAAGCCCTGATTGCAACCGTCCACGCGGAAGGAGCGCAGGTGTACGAGTGCAAGACCGAAGCATCCGGCAAGCGCGTCTGGCAGTTCCGCGAACCGATTGCGACGCTGCTGATCGACGGCAAGACCGTCGGCCGCCACTATGCTGGCCCGAACTGGGAGATGGCCGACGGCAGCGCGGTGGTGGGCAAGGTTGTCGCGCGCGCGCCCGGCGCGACTCCGAAGGATATCCCCTTGCTGAAGCTCGACGTGGCGTCGCAGCGCGGAAGCGGTCGGCTCAGCGGCGTCACCACCATCCAAAGGCTCAATACCAAAGGCGGTGTCGCGGACGGGCCGTGCGAGTCGGCCGGTGCGTTCCTGAGTGTGCCGTACTCGGCCGCCTACGTGTTCTACGCCAAGCAAGACTGATGCACTTCCTCTCCTGTTGGCGGTCGATGCTCAGGCCTGACGAAACGGTCGCGCTGAGCTTCTAGGCTGACGGCCCCGCGTTGCGCGCGTGCCGCTGCTCGCCGTCGTTCAGGTCGGCGGCGAGGGCCGGAGACGTGCGCGGTCGAGACCGGGGTTGTTCCATCACCTGTTCGCAGTGTCCGCCGTCAACCGATCGATGGACGCGGCGACCTCGGCGCACTGCCACTTATCGCGCGGTGCAAGCGATTTCTCAGAAAGGAGCACTCATATGCAGAAATCCATAATCTCGAGCGTCGCGCTCGGCAGCCTTCCCGTCACGACACAGCCGGAGGCGGGGGCCATGAGCGACAGCAGGGCCTCCTTGCTCGAGGAGCCGCGACGGCCGCGTACCGAAGGGACAGTGGCACGGGCCGCCGGATTCCTGTTCGGGCTCGCGGCCTATCTCGTGTTCTTCGGCACCTTCCTCTACGCCATCGGCTTCGTGACCGGTTTGGCGGTCCCCAAGGCCATCGACGACGGAACGGTCGTGCCCGCCGTCGAGGCGCTGATCGTCAACCTGCTGCTCATGTCGCTATTCGCGGTTCAGCACAGCGCGATGGCGCGCAAGCCCTTCAAGCGATGGTTGACGCAATTCGTGCCGCACTCGGTCGAGCGCAGCGTCTACGTCCTGCTCGCCAGCCTCGCGCTGATCCTGCTGTTCTGGCAATGGCGCCCGATGCCGGCGGTCGTCTGGCAGGTCGCCGATCCGGTCGCCGCCACGGCATTGATCGGGCTATCGTTCGTCGGCTGGCTGCTCGTCTTGACCAGCACCTTCCTGATCAATCATTTCGAGCTGTTCGGGCTGCAGCAGGTGGTCAGCAATATCGCGGGCCGCAAGATGCCCGAGCCGCGTTTCAAGACGCCGGTGCTCTACAAGGTCGTGCGCCACCCGATCTATCTCGGCTTCATCGTGGCATTCTGGGCAGCTCCGGTCATGACGGTCGGTCATCTGCTGTTCGCCGCCGTCACCACCGCCTACATCTTCGTCGGCATCTTCCTGGAGGAGCGCGATCTCGTTGGGGTGTTCGGCGAGGAGTACAAGCGCTACCGCGCGCAGGTGGGAATGCTGATCCCATTTCGGCGCAGGGTGTCCTGACCGTCGGCCAAGGATGAGCGTTTGCGGCGTCGGCGATGCTTCGCCGGCGCCGTTCCAAGACCCCGGATGCCGATTTCCAGGGGCTGACTCGACTTGCCGGGGGCAGGCCACCTCTGCGTTCTTGGCAAGACAAGCCCCGCAATGCCGGGCTATAAGCTCGGCTGCATGACCCCGACGCCGCGTTCGTTGCCCCCCTCCATCGACGCCACCCTCGACCTGCTCGCGGCGGCTGATTATCTCGCCGACCGCTCGCTCGCGACCGTGCTGTTTCTCGCCCTGAAGATGGGTCGGCCGCTGTTCCTGGAGGGCGAGGCCGGCGTCGGCAAGACCGAGATCGCCAAGGTGCTGTCCGCGACGCTCGGGCGCCGCCTCATCCGGCTGCAGTGCTACGAGGGGCTCGACGTCGCGGCCGCGGTGTACGAATGGAACTATGCCGCGCAGATGATCGCGATCCGCGTCGCCGAGGCCGAGGGCACGCACGACCGCGAGCGGCTCGAGCACGACGTGTTCTCCGAGCGCTTCCTGATCAAGCGGCCGCTGTTGCAGGCGCTTGAACCGGACCCGGCGGGCGCGCCGGTGCTGCTGATCGACGAGCTCGACCGCGCCGACGAAGCCTTCGAGGCGTTCCTTCTGGAAGTACTCGCCGACTTCCAGGTGACGATCCCGGAGCTCGGCACGGTGAAGGCCGCGCATCCACCGATCGTCGTGATCACGTCGAACCGCACGCGCGAAATCCACGACGCGCTCAAGCGCCGCTGCCTCTATCACTGGGTCGGCTATCCGGCGGCCGAACGCGAATTGAAGATCGTGCGCGCCAAGGTGCCGGGCATCGGCAAGGCCTTGTCGGAGCAGGTCGTGCATTTCGTGCAGGCGTTGCGCAAGGAGGACCTGTTCAAGGCGCCGGGCGTCGCCGAAACGCTCGATTGGGCCGCGGCGCTCGCCGAGCTCGACGCGGTGGCGCTCGATCCCGCGACCGTCTCCGATACCCTTGGCGTGCTGCTGAAGTACCAGGACGATATCGCCCGCATCGAAGGCAGCAAGGCCAAGGCGCTGATCGAGGAGGTGCGCGCCGAGCTGCGCGCCGCGGAGTGACGGCGGGTCGCCACCGATGATGCCGGAAGCACCGTCCCCTCGCAGCGCTGCGCGCGCCGGGCCTTCTCCCCAGGGGGGAGGGGACGAGACCGGCGGGGAGGCCGGCCGGCTCGCCGAGAACATCGTCTACTTCGCCCGCGCGCTGCGGGCCACGGGCATCCCGGTCGGTCCCGGCGCGGTGATGGATGCGCTGGCCGCGGTGGCGGCCGCCGGCGTGGGCACGCGGGAGGATTTCTACTGGACGCTGCATGCGGTGTTCGTGAAACGCCACGAGCACTCGCTGATCTTCGACCAGGCCTTCCGGATATTTTTTCGCCGCCGCGGCATGCTCGACAAGCTCATTGCCGCCATGCTGCCGCAGGCGCCCCGGCGCGAGGAGGAGAAGCCGCCGCCCGGGGCCCAGCGCGTCCAGGAGGCGTTGCTGGCGAGCCGCGGCGAAGCCGAGCGCGAGCCGCCGCGAGTCGAGCTCGACGCACGCCTCACCGTGTCCGACCGCGAGGTGCTGCAGCGGAAGGATTTCGCGCAGATGACGGGGGCGGAGATCGCTGCCGCCAAGGATGCGATCAGGCGGCTCGTGCTATCGCTCGACGAGGTCAAGACGCGCCGCCTCGCGCCTCACCGGCACGGCCATCTTGTCGACATCCGCCGCACGCTGCGCGCGAGCCTCAAGGCCGGCGGGGCGGTGATCGACCTCAAATATCTGGGACCTCGCGTCAAGGCGCCGCCGATCGTGGCGCTGCTCGATATTTCCGGCTCCATGAGCCAATATACGCGGCTGTTCCTGCACTTCCTTCATGCCGTCACCGACGCGCGCAAGCGTGTATACACGTTCCTCTTCGGCACGCGGCTGACCAATGTCACGCGCGCGATCAAGGCCAAGGACCCGGACGAAGCGCTGGCCGCGGTCGGAGCGAACGTCGCCGACTGGTCGGGCGGTACCCGCATTGCCACCTCGCTGCGTGCCTTCAACAAGTTGTGGGCGCGGCGCGTGCTCACCCAGGGTGCGATCGTGCTGCTGATCACCGACGGACTCGAGCGCGATCCCGACGACCGCCTGGCGTTCGAGATCGACCGGCTGCACCGCTCCTGCCGGCGGCTGATCTGGCTCAATCCGCTGCTGCGGTTCTCGGGCTTCGAGGCCAAGGCCAAGGGCATCCGCACGATCGTGCCGCACGTCGACGAATTGCGCCCGATCCACAATCTCGATTCCATGGCCGAGCTGGTGCGCGCGCTGTCGGCGGGCGGCGGGCGCGCGGGCGATCCCAAGGCTTGGTTGAACAAGGCTTCGCAGGACAAGGTGGCGTGATGGTCATTGCCGGGCATGATCCGGCAGTCCATCTAATGAGCAGGATATTTTATGACCGGCGGTGGCCGGAAGGCGCAGACGGCCGGGGAGGAGATGAAGATGTTCGCACGCGACGAAGACATCCTGAAGGCGGCGGAGGATTGGCGGGCGCAGGGACGCGGGGTGGCGCTCGCCACCGTGGTTGAGACCTGGGGCTCGGCGCCGCGGCCGGTCGGCTCGAACCTGGTGATCGACGACCAGGGCAATTTCCTCGGCTCGGTGTCGGGCGGCTGCGTCGAGGGCGCGGTGGTCACCGAGGCGCTCGACGTGATCGAGAGCGGCAAGCCGAAGACGCTCGAGTTCGGTGTCGCGGACGAGACCGCCTGGAAGGTAGGGCTGTCCTGCGGCGGCAGCATTCGGGTGTATGTGGAGCGGGTGGACTAGGGGACAGCGAGTAGCGCATAGCGAGTAGAACCCTCTTTCTTTACTGTTCGCTACTCGCTACTCGCAGGAGAAGCGATGAAGCTCGATATTCTCAGAGAGCTCAATGCCGAGCGCGCCGCGCGGCGCCCCGCGGTGGTGGTGACGGACGTCGCCACGGGTGCGCAGCGGCTGGT
>JBAUOM010000132.1:0-4967 GCA_049579765.1 Xanthobacteraceae bacterium | reverse complement strand
CCCCGATGTGGCCGCCGCCGAAGCCGCGCCCGCCGCCGTGACCGCCAAAGCCACCGCCATGACCGCCGAAGCCTCCGCCATGACCGCCGAAGCCTCCACCGCCACGGGCATCCGCGGCGACGGTGATCAGCGGAATTGCGAGCAGCAGGGTCGCGGCGACGGCGATCCCGGCCTTCAATCCGCGCCGCGCAGGCCCGCGCAATTTCGAACGGTGAGGTTGCGACCGTGACATAGGCGCTGTCCCTGGCTGGTCCGCCCGCCGATCGAGTTCACGTCACGTGTCGATCGTGGTTTTCTCATGATGGGCGGCGATCTGTCCTTGCGGCCTCCCCGGAGAGCCGAGCGGCCGCGGACCGGGGCGATCATATCCGCAAAACGGCCGGCCGCCATCGGGCCGTCGGCGCAAATCGTGCGAGGACCGCGATCGCAGCCATGGCGCCTCCCGCCCGGTGAGGGCGCCGGCCTCAGCTCAAGGCGCCGCCCGCACACCGAGCCGCACCAAGCGGGGCAACACCGCGTCGCAGAAATACGGCAGTTCGTCGAGATAGTTGACGAAGGAGAGCGCGATCCCGCGCATGCCGGCCCTGCTGATGCCGGCGAGCTCTTCGGCCACGCGGTCGGGCGTTCCGACGAACGGGTAGCCGCCGATGGCGTGGGACGCGAAGTACTGCCGCTTCTTGACGTACTCCTCGGGCGCAATGGTCTGCGGCGTGATGCTCTTGTTGGCGAGCATGCCGTCGATCGCGCCCCAGTCCGCGTTCTCGATGATGGCGTGACGGTAGTAATCCTCCGCCTCGTTCTGGCTCGGACGGCAGATCACCTGCCCCACGGTGTAGACCTCGATCTCGCGCCCGAGCTCGCCCGCCGCCTGCTTGATCTCGGCCACTTTCCTGGCATTGCCTTCGAGCGAGGTGCGCGAGCCCGCCGTCGCAACGAAGAACGCGTCGCAATTGCGCAGCGCGAACGCCTGCCCGACGTCCGACGAGCCGGCATTCATGAGAATCGGCCGCGTGCCACCGAAGGGCTTGGGATGGGCGCGCACGCCCTTGAGCTTGAGGAACCGGCCGCTGAAATCGAACTCGTCCTGCTCCGACCACGCGCGCTTGACGGTGTCGAGCCATTCCTGGGCGAAGTCGTAGCGCGCGTCATGCTCGCGCTGGGTGACCCCGAACATCTCGAACTCGCCCTCGTTCCAGCCGACCACAAGATTGACGCCGAAGCGCCCTTCTCCGACGTGGTCGGCGGTGACGAATTCCTTGGCCGCGATCAGCGGATGGAACAGCGGCGCGTGCACCGTGCCGAACACGGTCATGCGCTGCGTCACCGAGAGGAGGCCGACCGCCCAGGTCACTGTCTCGAGCGTGCTGCCGTGAAAATCGGTCTCCCCGCCGTAACCCTTCCAACGCCCGATCGGCAGCATGAAGTCGATGCCGGCGTCGTCCGCCATGCGCGCGAGGCGCGCGCAGTCCGGCCAACTCGCCGACCAGCGCTCCGGCACCTTGGTGGCGGAGCGGCCGGAGGAGCAGTTGGCGCCGAAAATGCCGATCTTCAGCGCATTGGCGCTGTACATCGCGATACGTTCGCGCATGGATGCCGTGCGGGCCAGCAAGACGTTTCTCCGTCGGGTTGCGATCGTGTCGAGCGGACGAGCGTAGCGCAATCCGCCGGCCGTTCCATCGGCGCGTTGCGCCGGCGGGCTCAGCGCCAGAACGGCTTGATCCTGACCAAGGCCGCATGGGCGTCGTTGGCGCTTTCCAGAACCGCGTCGAGACGCGCATCCTCGCGACCGGTCAGCAATCCAGCCGCGAAGGCGCGTTTCGGGCTGGCGCGCCGGCGCCGGCCGCGTCCGCGGTCGTCGGCGATGGCGCTGATCCTGTCTTCGTGCACCGCGATGTCGTTGAGATCGCCGAGGCAATCCTGCACGCGTTCGAGCGTCGTGAGGAAGCTTTTCCGACGCTTCGACGCTTTTCTTCCGGGGAACACGTTGGCGAAGAACTCCGACGCGTAACGCAGCTTCTTGGCCTGGATGCGGAGCCGGTGCCGGCGCCTCGCATCGAGCTGCGCGAGCTTCCCGCCGCGCTTGCGGATTTTCCGGAAGCGGCGCGTCAATTGCGCGGCGGCGGAGGTCTCGACGGCGACATCGCCGCGATCGCGAACGAGGTCGTCTTGCGGCCTTGTCCATTGTCCCACTTCCAGCCAGGCCGCGATCTCGAGCATCAGGGCGCGAAACCGCGGCGAGCGGATCGCGTCCTGGGCGCGCGCGAGCGCCGCCGCACGCTCGTGGGCGAGATCGCGCGACAGGCTCGAGATGCCTTCCATTTGCGAATGCCGGCGCCGCACCGGCGCGACCACTCGTGTCACCAGCACCTCGGGCTCCCGCGTCGGCGCGAGCTCGCCGGTGAGCCATTGCAGCTCGTCCTTGAGCGCGGCCGTCTGCGGGTCCTGCAAGATATCGGCGAACAGCGACATGGCCGCGCGCAGCCGCCGCAGTCCGATGCGCATCTGGTGCACGCCTTCGGGATCGCCCGCGAGCAATGCTGGCTCATTGCCGGTCACCTGCTTGAGGCAGGCGAGGCCGATGGCCTTGAAGCCGTCGCGGGTGCTGATGCCGCAAGCGAGGTCGATCGGCGCGGCTTTCACCGGCGCCTCGCAGCGCCCTGTGAGCAGCTCGTATCCGCGCTCGGACTTGCTCTTGAGGCCGAGCTGGGCCGGAAGCAGATGGGCGAGCTCGCGCGCGAGATTGAACAAATCGGTCTCGTCGCCGCGCTTGAGCTCGATCTCGATCTCGCACAGCGGCCTGGAGTCGCGCCCGGTGACGATCTTGCCCTTGTCCAGCGTCAATACGATGTCGCTCTTGCCGCCGTTGAGCGGATAGGTCGTTCGCCGCACCCGTGTCTCGAAGACAGGCTTGAGCTGCCGGCGAAACTTGCCGCTGAGCAGCGGCTCGAGCGCAGTACCCCGGGCCAGACGGAGATCAGGCGCTCGACCCTCGATCTCGTTTTCCCATTCGTCGCGCACGAACGGGCCCGAGTTCCCGGTCGATTTGATCGTCTGAACGTAGCGGTCGCCGCTGCGGCGCACCCGCAACATCATGCCTTTCCTGTGCAGCTTGTGCTTGTCGGTATCGAAGTAGACGGAAACCTCGGTTGCACTCTTGGCCTGCTTTTTCCGCCGGAACAGCGGAATCTTCTTCAGTCGCGGCAGGCTTGCCGGCGGCAGCTCGAACTTTATTTCGATTTCCTTGGGAACTGGCATGGCGGTTCGCCTAACTCGTGCATGCGGCAAGCATCGAAGATCAAATCATCAACCGCGAACGGGTCGCAAAGGTTCGAGAGCTCTCCGTCGGGCATGCCGCCGATGCGACTGCACGGTACCACGGATGGAGTAGCCGCGGAATCCGCGCTACCCTTGCCGCGATGTCACTCGTTGCCGCTCGATCATCGGTTGCCAGGCCCGCCGTTGCCGATCTCACGGCGCGGGCGCGCGCCATCGCCGTACTGGCGCGCGAGCAAGCGCCGCGGACCGAAGCCGATCGTCGCGTCGCCGAGGACATGATCGAGCGCATGCGGCGGGCCGATCTCTTCCGCATCATGCAGCCGCAGGCCCACGGCGGATACGAGTACGGCTTCGAGGTCCTCTCCGAACTGGTCGCAGTCATCGCCGGCGGTTGCGGCTCCACCGGCTGGGTCTATAGCCTGCTCGCGTCGCACCAATGGCTCGTCGCCTGCTTTCCGCCGGCGGCGCAGGACGAGGTCTGGCAGGATCCCGCCGCGCTCGCCGCCGGAACCTATGCGCCGGTCGGTCGGGCGGTGGTGGCGGACGGCGGCTACCGGCTGTCCGGGACGGGGAGCTTCTGCAGCGGCTGCGACAATGCGCAGTGGCAGTTCCTCGGCGGCATGATCCCGCAGCCGGACGGCACGGCCAAGCCGGGATTCTTCCTCATTCCCACGGCCGATTGCACGATCGACGACAACTGGCACACGATGGGGCTCGCCGGCACCGGCAGCAAGACCATCGTGGTCCGCGACGCGTTCGTTCCCGCCCATCGCGCCCTCGCGTTCGCCGAGCTTGCCGATGCCACCGCGCCCGGCATGCACGCCAGCCCTAATCCGCTTTATCGGCAATCGTTCCTGGCGGTGCTGCCGATCGCCATCGTGTCGCCGGTGCTCGGCATGGCGGAGGGCGCGGTCGACGACTTCCTCGCCATGGCGGGCGCGCGCATCACCCGCGGGGCGGTGGCCGGCGGCAACCGGCGCATGGCCGAGCTCACGACCGTGCAGCTGCGCGTCGCCGAGGCAAGCGCCCTGATCGATGCGGCGCGGCTCATCATGGCGCGCGATCTCGCGCAGGCGTTCGCCGCTGCCGCGCGCGGCGAGCCGATCGGAGTCGACGTGCGACTGCGCAACCGCCGCGACCAGGCATTCTGCGTGCGGCTCCTGGTCCAGGCCATCGACGCGCTGTTCCTCGCGGCCGGCGGACAGGGGCTGTTCCTGGAGCAGCCGTTGCAGCGTGCCTGGCGCGACGCGCATGCGGCTGCCTCCCATATCAGCCTCAATTGGGACTCCACCGGCAGCATGTACGGACAATTCATGCTCGGACTAGAGCCGAAGGGACAGTACTGAGGCCGCTATAGCGAACACCGGTAGCCACTTTTCGGGATCATGCTCTACAGCTCGCCGCGTTTCTCGCCGCGGCCGGGTCGAAGCTGCATCAGCGTCCGGCGCGGGAGCCGCGCGATGCGCTCGAGCGCCCGCTCCACCGTCGCGTCCGAGATGCGCGTGTGCCGCCAGCGGTAGAGCAGGCCGTGCATCAGCCAGATCACCAGAAAGCTGAACACTCCGGCGAACACCACGTCGCTGAAGAAATGCGCCCCCGCCGCCATACGCAGCAGCCCGACGGCGGCGCCGAAGGTCAGCGCCGCGGCGTAGGCAAACGCGCGCCATTGCGGCGGCACGACAGCAGCCGGG
>JBAUOM010000131.1:0-3068 GCA_049579765.1 Xanthobacteraceae bacterium | reverse complement strand
GCTTTGGTTCAGAAGTCCGCATCTCGGACTCGCCGTGAGAATGATGCGGACTTCTGAACCGCCACACTAGGGATAGCCGCGCATGAGCAGCTTGTCGCCGCGCACTTCCCAGCTTTCCAGCCGGTCGAGAAAGCTCATGCCGAGCAGATTCGTGCGCAACTGTCCGGACGGTGCGATGAGGGCGGGGACCGAACGTTCGGTGATGCCGCCGACCGACACCCGGTCGAGCGTGACCGGGGCGGCGCGCGCGCGGCCGTTGGCGGTTTCGATGTTGACGGAATAATGCAAGACTTCGAGCGGGAGGCCCGCCGCCCTGGCCGCTTCCTGGGTGAGCACGACGGCGCTCGCGCCGGTGTCGAGGACCATGGCGACATGCGCGCCGTTGACCTGGGTCGAGACCGCGAAGCCGCCGCCGCGCCCGCGCGCGATCTCGACGGTCCGCCCTCGGGTGGCGGCGCGGGCCGGGATGTGCTCGGCCAACACCCGGTCCGCGACGTCGTTGAGCTCCAGGCGATAGGTATATCCGAGCACCAGCAGCACGAAGACTGCCACCCAGATCAGCGCCGATTCGAGCGCGTGCGAGAAACGTTGTCGAAACAGGACCAGCGCGATCATGCCGACCAGCGCCAGCGCCATGATCTTGGTCTCGAGCGACGCGTTGTCGAGGTGGGCGAGGTCGTCGAGCGCGGCCTCGTTGTGCTGCAGCACGAGCACGAGCAGCGCGATGGTCAGCACCGTGAGCAGTATCCACAGCAGGCGGCGCACGCGCGGGTCCTTCAGCTCGGATCGGCGCGTTCGGCGTCGGTCCGCCGCCCGAGCGCGGCGAGGCGTCCGGGCAGCTCCGCCATGATACGCGCGCGGTGGTCGGCGCCGAATCCGATCCAGCCGGCGATTTCGGCGATGCTGCGGCCGCAGCCGATGCAAAGCGCTGAGATCGGGTCGACCGTGCACACTTTGTTGCAGGGGCTCTCGATGTCGGTCATGAGTCGTCGCGCCGATGCGGCGGGGCAAGATAAGGCCCGCGGCGCGGAACGCAATTGCGGGCGCCCCGGCGCCCATTTCCCTGCATCCGGCTGCGACCGCGGTCCGTATCTTGGGGGGCGGCACCGCGTGGCGGGTACCAGGTCGGCGAAGCGGGTCCCTTGACCACCATGCGGCAGCATGTTGGGGTGTGGTCGAGGGAATATGCAACCAATCGTCTGCATGGGCCGGCCGGCTCATGCGCAGCACGGGAGATCGCATGAAGCTTTACGACGGAGGGCGGGCGCCCAATCCGCGACGCACGCGGGTCTTCCTGGCGGAGAAGGGCATCAAGCTGCCGCTGGAGCAGGTCGATCTCGGCGCCATGCAGCAGAAGTCGGCCGCCTATGCGGCGATCAATCCCATGCAGCGGGTGCCTGCGCTCGTCCTCGACGACGGTACGGTGATTACCGAATCGATCGCGATCTGCCGCTACTTCGAGGCGCTCCACCCGGAACCGCCGATGTTCGGGCGCGGTGCCTTGGAGATTGCGCGTGTCGAGATGTGGAACCGGCGGCTCGAGCTGCATTTCCTGCTTCCGGTCGCCCACGTGTTTCGCAACTCGCATCCCGCGATGAAGGACATGGAGGTGCCGCAGGTGCCGGCCTGGGCCGAGGCCAACAAGCCGCGCATCCTGGAGTTCATGACCCTGCTCGATGCCGAACTGAAAGACCGCCCGTTCGTCGCGGGCGACGCCTTCACCGTGGCCGACATCACCGGCTTTGTCACCGTCGACTTCATGAAGCCGGCAAAGCTTCGCGTGCCGGACGAGCTCGGCAACCTCAAACGTTGGCACGCCGCGGTGTCCGCGCGACCGAGCGCCGCAGCCTGACGATGCGCCTCACGATCGTAGGATCAGGCGACGCCTTCGGCTCCGGCGGCCGGTTCAATACCTGTTTTCTGCTCGAAACCGCCAAGTCCACGCTGCTCGTGGATTGCGGCGCCTCCTCGCTGGTCGCGCTCAAGGCGCGCGGTATCGACCCCAATGGCATCGACGGGATCGTGCTGTCACACCTCCATGGTGATCACTTCGGCGCGATTCCGTTTCTCCTGCTCGACGCCCAATTTCTGGGGGAGCGCGAACGGCCGCTGTTGATCGCCGGGCCTGCCGGCACGCGCGCGCGCATCGACGCGGCGCTCGAAGTATTCTTTCCGCGGTCCAGCACCAACAAGTGGCGGTTTTCCTGGGACGTCTTGGAGATCGAGATCGGGCGCCCAACCGACGTGTTGGGCCATACCGTCACGACCACCGAGGTCCTGCATTATTCGGGTGCGGCCTCGACCGCGCTTCGGCTTTCCGATGGCGCCTCGCTGTTGGCCTATTCCGGCGACACCGAATGGGTCGACGCGCTCGTGTCGGTCGCGGACGGCGCGGATCTCTTCATCGTCGAGTGCTACGGCTATTCCGGCCGTGTCACCGGCCACCTGACCTGGGAGGTGATCAAGGCGAGGCTGCCCGATCTGCGGGCGCGGCGGATCATGCTCACGCACATGAGTCCGATCATGCTCGCCCGCATCGACGAAGCTAAGGCCGCCGGTGCGCTCGTGGCCGAGGACGGACTGGTGATCGAGGTGTAGGCGCCGGGATGCCCATGCAGGCCCTCGCCGTCATCGATATGCAGCGCTGGATGTTTCAGCTTCCGGACCGCGCGGCGCAGCTTGCTGCCGTCCTGCCGGCCATCAACAGGCTGGCCGCCGATTTCGCGGCGTCCGGTCTGCCCGTGTTCGACGTGCGCGTGCTCCACAAGCCCGACCGCAGCACGTGGTCTCGCCTGATGCTCAAATACGACGTGCCGTGCTTGATTGAGGGAACCGCCGAGGCCGAGCCGGTCGCCGGGTTACATCTGCCGGCCGCGGCGCGGCCGATCGGCAAGACCGCAAACAGCGCCTTCCTGCGGACCAATTTCGAGCAGGAGCTGCGCGCCCTCGAGGTGGAGCGGTTGCTGCTGGCAGGCGCCTTCATCGACGGATGCGTCGGGCTCACCGCGGCCGATGCAGCGCAGCGCGGATTCGAGGTCGCCATCGTCGAGGACGCGATCGCATGCTGC
>JBAUOM010000130.1:0-7409 GCA_049579765.1 Xanthobacteraceae bacterium | reverse complement strand
CGAGCAGCGGGTGGAATGGATGAAGGACGAGGCGGTCAACGAGATCGTCGCCGACATGCGCCACGCCGCCGTCGACGACCTCGTCGCCAAGCACGTCCCCGAAAACGCCTATCCCGAACAGTGGGATACAAAGGGGCTGCGGGACGAGCTCAAGCGCGTCCTCGACATCGATCTCCCGGTCGACGAATGGGCGAAGGAGGAGGGCATCGCCGACGAGGAGCTTCTTTCTCGCGTCGAGCGGCGCGCGGACGAGCACATGGCGTCCAAGGTCGCCCAGTGGGGCACCGACGTGATGCGTTACGTCGAGAAGTCGATCCTGTTGCAGACCCTCGACCATCTCTGGCGCGAGCACCTCGTGATGCTCGAGCATCTGCGGCAAGTGATCGGACTGCGCGGCTACGGACAGCGCGACCCGCTCAACGAGTACAAGGCGGAAGCGTTCAGTCTATTCGAGGCGATGAGCACCAATCTGCGCGAGGCGGTCACGGCGCAATTGATGCGCGTCGAGATCAGGGCGGCGCCGCCGCCGGACGAGCCGGCGAGCTTGCCCTATATGGAGGCGCACAAGATCGATCCTTCGACCGGCGAGGACGAACTCGCCCTCGCGCGCGCGGGCGCCGAGACGCTCGCGCGTCACGGCATCACCGCCGGCGCGGCGACATTGCGCAATCCGAACGATCCCGCGAGCTGGGGCAAGGTCGGCCGCAACGAAGCTTGTCCCTGCGGCTCGGGCAAGAAATACAAGCACTGCCACGGCCGGTTCGCCTAATCAGAGAGGCAAGACGAGCGGGGACCTGCGACGGACCGATGGTCCGCCGTCGGCCGTGCGTTTTTCAGTCGTCGGTTTATCGCCAGGCGCCGAAGCGGTTGTCGAAGCCGCCCGAAGGCATGGTCGGCGCAGCGCCGTTGAGGAGGCTTGCGGCCCCGGCCGTCTCGCCTTTCGGCGCGGCGCTCGCTTCCTGCTTCGGCGGCGGCGGCGCCGCGTTCGCAGTCTGGGTCTGCGCGGCTTGCGGCTGGGACCGGTGCGGCTGCGATTTGGACCGGGCCGTGCGGGCAGCGGTCTTTGTCGATTTGGCCGCGGCGGGTTTCGTCTTGGAGGACGAGGCCTCGGTGGGCTGGGTGCTTTGATCCTCGCCCTTCGATCCGAACAGGCTGCCGAAGAAGCTGCCGATCCCGCCCGAGCTGCCGGCTCCTGCCGAGGCGACCTGAACCGAGGAGCGCGGGCCGGAAACAGGCCTCGATTCGGCGGAGGCAAGGCTCATCAGGATGCCGCTGCCGGTATCGGCCGAGGTCTCGGCCGGCGGGTTGACGTGGGCGGGGATGGTTCCCAAGGCCGTGTGAATAGGTGCGCCCGGGCCGCCATGGCTCTTCACCGCGGCCAGGAACGTCGGGTTCATGCCGCCGTCGACGCCCATCCTGACCGGAGCGGTGGGCGTGCCGCGGCTGATCAATTCGGCGATCTGGCTGTCGTCACGGCGCTGCTTGTCCCTGACCGCGGAGGCGATTTCCTCCGGGACCTTGTAGGCCGGGCAGCGGTCGGACGGGCTGAACTTGCCGGTGGCGTCCGCGTCGAAGACGTAGTGCCGCTCGCAGACGTCGACCTTGGGCTCGTGCCGCGTGACCTCGAAATGGTCATAGCCCTGCTTGAGCATCTTCCAGAACGCCATATGCGGCGAATTGCGATGCTTGGCCATGTTGAGCGGCGTCATCCTGAACGGATAGGCCTGGATCTGGAAGGACTTCTGCCCGCCGAAGAATGACTCGCGCGCGAGCGCGTAGATCTCCGCGATCTGCTCGTCGGTCATGGCATAGCAACCGGCGGAGGAGCAGTCGCCGTGGATCATGAGGAACGCGCCGGTCCGCCCGTTGGCGCGATCGTAGGCGTTCGGAAAGCCGGTGTTGATGGCGAGGTAGTAGTTGGAATTCGGGTTCATCAAGCCGGGCGTGATGGTGTAGAAGCCCTCTGGCGCCTGACGGTCGCCCTGCTTGATCTTGGGACCGAGCTCGCCCGACCAGCGGCAGATCGCGTAGGTCTTGAGCAGCGCGAACTGGCCGGCCTTGTCTTGTTTCCAGACCTCGAGCTCCGATTCTTCCTTGAAGATGCGGACAAGGATCGGCGATTCCTTCGCCATGTTCTTGTCCTCGATCTCGGCAACCATCCGGTCGGAAAGCGGTTGCATGTGCCGGCCGTTCACGGCGGCGGTGCTGGTGCCGTCCGTGTTGCAGCCGGCGAGCGCGATGGCCGCCGCAACCGCAGCGGACGCCAGAAGCGCGCGCACCAAAGGCCGACGATTCAACTGACCCCCCAGTCTTAGGCTTCCCCAAGCCTTTCAGCGCGCAACCGCTATCGGATAGCGCTTGCGCGTGCGCATTGGTGAACGAGGGGTATTTTCGGTCGCGATACGCAGCCCCCAGGTTCCCCACCTGCGCAGACGAGCATGAACGCTAGGCGCAGACTTGGGTAAGATCAGGGCAAAGGTCAAGAATCAAAAAATTTAAAGTTTCTATTGGAAAACAAACGCTTACCGGCCATTCGCGGAGGTAGGGGAAGGCCATGGCCGGGGGCGGAATCACCCCAATGCCCGCCCCATCGCCAGGAATTTCTCCCGCCGCAGCCGGCGCACGGTCTCCGGATCGAGCCCGGCGAGCTCCGCGAGGGCGTTGGCGATGGCTTCTCCGGTGGCGGCGATCGTGGTCGCGGGCTCGCGGTGGGCGCCCCCGGGCGGCTCGGTCACGATCTGATCGATGACGCCGAAGCGCATCATGTCCTGAGCGGTGATCTTCATCCCGACCGCGGCCTCCTGCGCCTTGGCGGTGTCGCGCCACAGGATCGAGGCGGCACCTTCGGGAGAGATCACGCTGTAGATCGCGTGTTCCAGCATCAACACGCGGTTGGCGCAGGCGATCGCGATGGCGCCGCCCGAGCCGCCTTCGCCGATGATCACCGCCACGTTCGGTACTCCGAGATTGAGGCTGGCGTCGGTCGAGCGCGCGATGGCCTCGGCCTGTCCGCGTTCCTCCGCTCCGATGCCGGGATAGGCGCCGGCGGTGTCGACCAGCGACAGCACCGGGATGCCGAAGCGCTCGGCCGTCTGCATCAAACGCTCGGCTTTGCGGTAGCCCTCCGGCCGCGCCATGCCGAAATTGTGCTTGAGACGGCTCTCGGTCGAAGAGCCCTTCTCGTGCCCGATCACGCAGATACTCTCGCCGCGGAAGCGGCCCAAGCCGCCGACGATCGCCTCGTCGTCCCCGTACTTGCGGTCCCCCGACAGCGCCACGAAGTCGGTGAGCAAACGCCCGACATAATCCAGGCAGTGCGGGCGCTCGGGATGGCGGGCGACCTGGGTCTTCTGCCACGGCGTGAGCTCGGCGTAGAGGTCCTTGAGCGCCTGCGCCGCCTTGGCCTCGAGACGAGAAATCTCCTCGCCGATCGCCGCCGCGCTGTCGCCGCTCTCCAGCGCACGCAGTTCCTCCGCCTTGGCCTCGAGCTCGGCAACCGGTTTTTCGAAATCGAGGTAGCTGCGCATCGAATGGCTCTCAGGCGAGTGCACGGGCGGAGCCTGCCGATGCCGTCGGCGAAGGTTGGCCGCGACCGGCAAGACCGGATCGGACGATCGGCGCGCTATCAAACATCCGGTCGCTTGTTTCACAATTTCGGGCCGCCTTTTTGGGATTTGAGGTAGGCCTCGACGTCGTCGAGCGGGTCCATGGCGCGCCGCATGCGCTGCCCGACGAGCTGGTCGAGCTGGATCGCTTGCGATAGCGAGAGATCGCGGCCCATTTGCACGGCGATCTTGTGGTGTTCTAGCGGCGCTGCATGGCGCGAGGCGATTTCCCGCGCGATGCCGAGGGTGTGCTGCTCGAGCTGATCGGCGGGAATGGCCTGGCTGATGATGCCGAGCGCATCGGCTTCGCGGCCCGAAATGTTGCGGCCGACGAGCGCGATATGCGCGAGCTTCTTGACCGGCAGCCCGCTGTGCAGAAGCGTCGAGGTGACGAGCTGCCCGAAACTGCCGCGCAGGATCTCCGGCATGCCGAACTGCGCGTCCTCGGCGGCGTAGACGAGATCGTGACAGTTCATGATGCCGAGCGCGCCGCCGAGACAATAGCCGTGCACCTGAGCGATGGCGATACGCGGAAACGCGCGCAACGCTTCCGCGATCCGGATCGTGAGAGTCGGGCGGTCCCAGTCGAGCAGCGGAGCGTTCGATATCTCGCGCAGGAAGCCGAGATCGAGCCCGGACGAATAGACGCTGCCGGCGCCCTTGGTGATGACGACCTTGAGCTCCTTGTCCGCTCGGATGATCTCGAGCGCTTCCAGAAAGGCGAGGCAGAGCGGGCGGTTCCAGCAGTTCCGCTTGTCCGGCCGGTTGAGCACGATGCGCGCGACGCCGGCATCTTCCAGCCGCTCCAGGACGAGCTCGGGCCAGTCCTTGAGTTTTCGCCAGGCCGCGGACATGGCATCCCTCCGTGCTGCGTGCCCCGCCTTATGGCATGGGGCGCCGAAGACCGGCTAGTGGAGGTCCTGGATGCCGTAGCGTGCATATTCCTCGGCGATGTCGGCTTGCAGCGCCCTGGCCGCCGCGATGTCGGTCTCGCCGGCCTGGTCCTCGTTCTTCAACCGCGCCAAGCCGCGGCCGTAGAGCGCGAAGGCGCGCTTCGGGTCGAGCCGCAAGGCCGCGTCATAGTCGGAGACGGCGGCGTCGAACTGTCTCATCTTCAGGAACACGAAGGCCCGACTGCCGAACGTCGCGGCATTGTCGGGCATCAGCCGCAACGCCTCGCTGCAGTCGGCCAGCGCCGGCCGCAGAATGCCAACGACCGCGCGCGCCCAGCAGCGGTTGTCGAAGGCCGGAGCGAAATCGGGCTCGAGCCGGAGCGCCTGATTGTAGTCGTCGATGGCGTGGTCGTACTGCCCTTTGCCGAGATAGGCGTTGCCGCGATTGAAATAGACCTCGGCCGACGGCTTGAGCTTGACGGCCTGGCCGTAGTCCTGGATGGCGTGATCGTATTCGCCCTTGCTGTCGTAGGCGACGCCGCGATTGTTGTAGGCGGTGGCGGACTTGGCGTTGAGCTTGATGGCTTGGTTATAGTCCTGGATGGCGCGGTCGTCGTCGCCCTTGAGGCGATGGGCGAGGCCGCGATTGCTGAAGGCCTCCGCGAGCTTCTCGCCCTTGTCGCGCCCCGCTTTGATCACCGCAGAACAGCCGTCGATGCGCTGCTCGATGGTCGCCTGGTCCTCGCCCTCGCACCACTGACGCTCCTGCGCCGTCTGGCCGGAGGCAGCGGCACCGCCAAGCAGGACACCGAGCAAGATCGCGGGAAAAAACGCAGGGCGCATAGACGACTCCGTTGCTTGCGGCGCGCAAACTAGACGACCGATTCCATGAAACCGCTCAGTTGCCAGCTTTGGACTTCGGACCGAAAAATGCGGCTATTTCGAAGGCCGCATATGATTCGAACTTTGGAAGCGCTCGACTAGCTCATGCCGGATCGCCCTGTCATGACTCGCCCAGCGGGTGGAGGTCCCGTACCAGGCTCTTGAGGCGATCTTCCAGCACATGGGTGTAGATTTGCGTCGTGGAAATATCGGCATGACCGAGCAGCGTCTGCACCACCCGCAGGTCGGCGCCGTTGTGCAGGAGATGGCTCGCGAAGGCGTGGCGCAGCACATGCGGGCTCACTTGCGCGGAGCGCAGCCCCGCGGCGGCGGCAAGGGTTTTCAAGTCCCGGGCGAAATGCTGGCGGGTCAGGTGGCCGGCTTCGCCGAATGAGGGGAAAAGCCATTTGGTTTTCCGGTGACGACCGTTCTCCGCAAGCAGCGCGAGGTACTCGCGCATGGCCGTTCTGGCGGCCTCGTTGAGCGGCACGAGGCGTTCCTTATTGCCCTTGCCGCGCACGGTGAGCATGCGCGCGCTGCGCTCGGCGGCCGAAACCGGCAGCGCCACGAGCTCGGACACCCGCAATCCCGTGGCGTAGAGCACCTCGATGAGACAGACGAGCCGCGCCGCGCGCAGCCGCTCCGCGGCCGGCTGGTCCGGCTTGTCCATGGCGCTGCGCGCCTGCGCAAGCAGGCGGTCGACCTCGGCGATGCCCAAGACCTTGGGCAGCGCACGCCCGCGCTTCGGCCCCTCGATGACGGCGGAAGGATCGCCGGCGCGGCGTCCCTCCGCATAGAGGAAGCGATAAAGCTGGCGGATGGCCGACAGCCGCCGCGCCACCGACGCGGCCGCAAAACTGCGCTTGCCGAGCGAGGCGAGATAGCCGCGCAGGTCCTCGGTCGTGGCGTGGGCGATGGTGCGCCCCGCCGCGCTGAGATGGGCCGAGAGGTCGTCGAGGTCGCGGGCATAGGCGGCGAGCGTGTTCTTGGCCGCGCCGCGCTCGGCCGCCAGCATATCGAGGAACAGCTCGATCGCGGCCCGGTCGGAATTTTTGGCCGTCGGGGCCATTCGGCGATCATTCACTCCGGCTGCTTGGCGAACCGGTCCGGCGGAATCGAGACCGTGATCTCGCGCGGCTTCGGATCGAACCAGGTCGCGAGCATGAACATGGCGCCGTAGGTCAGGCCGCCGACGACGCCGATCAGGGTGAGAAGCCGAAACAGGCTCGGCATGATGAACCTCTCGACGGCACGGCTCGCATAAAAGAATGGAGAAACTGGGACATAGGGGCCATAAAGTGCCGCCGACATCGTAAACGTCCCCGCGCGCAGGGTTAACCACAACTTCGCCGCGACGGTTGTGCTACCAAGAAGCTTGACGGCAATCAGTTGTGTTGGAACAGAAACCGCCTGGAAACCTGCGCCGCGGGGCGCGAGAATGGGAGGATTGGCCGACATGCCCCCCGACTTGGCGCACGAGGTTACGGATCGGCCGGAGGCGGCCGTCGTCGCGGCGCTCGGTCGGCGCTCGATCGTTCTCGTGGGCATGATGGGGGCGGGCAAGTCGTCGGTCGGTCGGCGCGTGGCGCTGCGCCTCGGCATTCCATTCGTCGATGCGGATACCGAAATCGAAAAGGCGGCCGGCATGGCGATCAGCGATATTTTCGCGGTTCGCGGCGAGGCGGAATTCCGCGCCGGGGAAACGCGCGTGATCTTTCGTCTGCTGGAAAGCGGACCGCAGATCCTGGCGACCGGGGGCGGCGCCTTCATCAACCCGGAGACGCGGGCCGCCATCGCCGCGAAGGGCATCTCGATCTGGCTCAAGGCCGACTTCGACGTGCTGATGAAACGCATCAGACGCCGTCACGATCGGCCGCTGCTGCGGACCGCGGACCCCGCTGCGACGCTGCGCACGCTGCTGGAGGAGCGGGAGCCGGTCTATGCCTTGGCCGACCTCACCGTGCAGTCGCGCGAGGTGACGCACGACAAGATCGTCGACGAGATCGTGAGCGCGCTCGTCGGCCGCGTC
>JBAUOM010000129.1:0-6547 GCA_049579765.1 Xanthobacteraceae bacterium | reverse complement strand
ACCGGCTGGCCGAGCTTCAACGATCCGCTCGCGGGCGCGGTCGAAACCTCGCAGGATGGCAGCTACGGCATGGTCCGCACCGAGGTGCACTGCAGCCGCTGCGGCAGCCATCTCGGCCACGTCTTCGAGGACGGGCCGCCGCCGACGCATCTGCGCTACTGCATCAATGGCGTCGCCATGAACTTCCAGCCGGAATGAAATGGGAGGAGAGCCCACAACATCGAACGAGATCTTTGCTGCATTTAACCCGTTGAAATCGCAGGCAGGCGAAGGCCGGGATCGGGTTCGGACATCGCTATTCGGCAATTATCGGCGCCGCCGCTCTGCGGCAATTTGCCGGTCGTTGCCGCCCTGTTTCGCTTGCGATTATAAAACCGGGAGAAAAAACTCAACCTTTCCAAGGAGGACATGCCAATGAAGCGAATTATCCTGACAACGCTGGCGGGGGCTCTGGCCGCAGCCTTTGCCTCGACGGCGGCTATGTCGCAGGAGGTCACCCTGCGGCTCCACACCTTCCTGCCGCCGGTGGCCAATCCGGTGAAACATTTCATGGTTCCCTGGGCGCAGAAGGTCGAAAAGGAGTCGAAAGGGCGCATCAAGGTCCAGGTCTATCCGTCGATGCAACTCGGCGGCAAGGCCACCCAATTGCTCGAGCAGGTGCGCGACGGCGTCGTCGACGTCGTCTGGACGCTGCCCGGCTTCACGCCGGGCGTGATGCCCAAGCTCGAGATCTTCGAGCTGCCGTTCCTGCACCGAAGCACGCATGCCACCGTGATGGCGCTGCAGGACTACATTGCAAAATACATGCAGAAGGAGTTCGAGCCGTACCACGTGCTGCTGGTGCACTGTCATGCCGGCGCCTTGTTCATGACCAAGAACCCGATCAACAAGGTCGAAGACTTCGAGGGCATGAAATTGCGATCGTACTCGCGCACGAATGCCTGGATTCTCGAAGCCCTGAATGCCGTTCCGTTGCAGTTGCCGTTGCCGGAGCTCGTCCCGATGATCAGCAAAGGCACGATCAGCGGCACCATCCTCCCCTACGAGATCGCGCCGGCGGTCAAGATGGATGAGCTGGCCAATTACTTCACGACGCTTGCGCAGCCGCAGCCGCGGCTGAGCACCGCCATCTTCACCCTGCTCATGAACAAGAAGACGTATGAAGGCCTCCCGCCCGATCTGAAGAAGGTGATCGACGACAATTCCGGCCGCAACCTCGCCCCGACCGCGATCAAGACTTGGGACACGATCGAAATCGCCGGCGAGAAGGTCATGCACGCGAAGCCGAAGAACAAGTTCGTCCAGCTCAGCCCCGAGGAAACCGCCAAGTTCAAGAAGAAGGTGCAGCCGGTTTTCGACCGCTTCGTGAAGATGCTGGACGACTCCGGCGCCAACGGAAAACAGATCCTTGCCGACGTCGAGACCTTGGAAGCGAAGTATTCGAACTGACAGCGCCTCAATGGCGGGAAAACTCGATGTCGGACCATGCAGGTGAGGCCCCCCGGCCGACCGATCCGGTCGGCCGGGTCCTCGCCGGAACCGCCAAGGTCCTCGCCGTGCTCGGCGGGGGCCTGTGCTGTCTGATGGCGGCGATGGTGACGGTGAGCGTCGCCGGCCGCTACCTGTTCTCCGCGCCGATCCCCGGCGACTACGACCTCGTCGCCATCATCAGCGGCTGCGCGGCATTCGCGTTTCTGCCCTATTGCCAGATGACGCGCGGCAACGTGGCGGTCGATTTTTTCACGACCGACATGAAGCCGCGCGGCAAAGCCGTTCTCGATACGTTCGGGACGCTCCTTTACCTCGTGGTCGCAACCGTATTCACTTGGCGGCTCTATTACGGCGGGCTCGAGCTGCACGCCAACGCCGAGGTGCTCGCCAACTTCAATTTCTATCGCTGGTGGACCGTGCCGTTCGACCTTTTCTGCATGGTCGTTCTGATCGCTGCCATCGCCTATACGCTCGCCCGCGACATCGGTGACGTGCGGGGCGGCCGCTCGCCTCCGCAAGCGACCGTCGAGGAGGTGTGAGGCGGTGAGCGACTTGGCGATCGGCGCCGTCGGGTTCGGCGTACTCCTGATCTTGATCGCGTTGCGCGTTCCGGTCGCCGTATCCATGCTGGCGGTGGGGACGGCCGGATATGTCAGCATTGCCGGAACGATTGCGTTGCTGAGCTATCTCAAGACCGAGATGTACTGGCGGTTCACCTCTCCCGACCTCTCGGTCATCCCGCTGTTTCTGATGATGGGTCACTTCGCGGCACGCGCCGGGATCACCACTGCCTTGTTCCGCGCGGCGGCGGCCTGGATCGGCCATTTTCGCGGCGGTCTCGCCATGGCGGCGGTCGGCGGATGCGCTGCCTTCGGTACCGTCAGCGGCTCCTCGCTGGCGACGGCCGCCATGATGGGTCAGGTGGCGCTGCCGGAATTGCGCCGCTACAAATACGCGGGCGGGTTCGCGACCGGCACATTGGCCGCCGGCGGCACGCTCGGCATTCTGATTCCCCCCTCGATCGTGCTGATCATCTTCGCGATCATCGTCGAGGGCAACATCGTCTCGCTGTTTCAGGCGGCCTTGCTGCCCGGCATACTGGCAACGGCTGGCTACATGATCGCGATCGCGCTCGTGACCCGGCTGGATCCGATGGCGGGTCCCGCCGGACCGCGCGCGGCCATGGCCGCGCGATGGAAGGCGGTGCGCCAGATCTGGCCGATCGCCATCGTCTTCCTCGTCGTGATGGGCGGAATTTATTCGGGCATCTTCACTCCCACGGAGGGCGCCGGCGTCGGCGCGACTGCGACGTTCCTGGTGGCGGTGACCCACGGCGGCATGCGAATGCGCGGCTTCCTGGACGCGTTGGTCGAGACTGCCTCGACCTCCGCGATGATCTACCTCATCCTGCTCGGCGCGGACGTGTTCAACGCGTTCCTGGGCTTCTCGCGCCTGCCGCTCTGGACGGCCGATCTGTTCCAGAATTCCGGCCTGTCGCCCTACGTGATCATGCTCGGGATGATCCTGCTCTATTTGGCGCTGGGCTGCGTGATGGATTCACTTGCAATGATCCTGATCACGATCCCGATCTTCTGGCCGATCGTGGCCGCGCTCGATTTCGGTCTCGATGCCGATCAACTGAAGCTCTGGTTCGGGATCATCACGCTGAGTGTGGTCGAGATCGGACTGATCACGCCCCCGGTGGGGCTGAACGTCTTCGTGATCAACTCGCTGGCCCGGGACGTGCCGATGTCCGAGACGTTCCGCGGAGTCGTTCCGTTCCTGATGTCGGATGCGGTCCGGGTGACGCTGATCGTCCTGTTCCCGATCCTCAGCCTGCTGCTGCCGCAATTGATCGGATAGCGGCGGTGCGATTGCGCTCGCGCGGGCGCCCCTGCGGCTCTGTCCGCGCATCCGGCAGCGGCTCCCCCGGCACCGTGCCCCGCGCCGTCCGTTAAACACGCTGTCCGTCAATTCGTTTTGCGCGTGGTGTAGGCGGTGCGGACTTTCTCCAGCAGGGCAGGGGACAGATTGCTGACCTCGGCCACGAGTTTTTGCAGTTGCTCGCCCGCCATCGGCGACACGCCCACCCTGATCTTCTCGGCTTCCGCGAGAAGCTCCGGGTCCTTCATTGTGGCGTCGAAGGCGCGCCGCAGCGCGGTGACCCGGTCGGCTGGCGCGGCGGGCGTGGTGAAGAAGGCGGTGCCGACCTCGGCCGCGTTCATGATCGCGCCGAGCACCTGCCGTTCCTCGTCGTTGCGGGCGAGGTCGACCGCGGTGGGGAGGTCGGGCAGGTCGGCGTGCCGAGTGCGCGAGAACTGCACCAGCAGCGAGACGCTGTTGTCGCGGATCCAGTCGGGGTGGGCGACCTTGAGCGCGGTCCAGGAGGTGGAATGGCCCTCGACCTCGCCGCGCTCGACCGCGAGCATGGCCTCGTTCGACCCCTTGTAACCCATCACCAGCTTGAACTTGGTCCCGAACACGTTGTTCATGACGGTGGGATAGATCGAGACGGTCGAGCCGATGCCGGTCCCCGACAGCGTCGCCTCGATCTTCTGTGCGTCGGCGAAGGTCTTCACCGGCGAGGTCTTCCACATGAACACGATGTTGATGAGCGAATCGAGGCGGCCGATCCAGTTGAGCTCGGCGGTCTTGAAGCGCACGCCCTGGGTGCCGAGCTTCTCGTCGAGCGGCATGGTCGGCGCGCCGATGCCGATGACGCTGCCGTCCTTGGGCATGACGTTGAAGATCTGGTTCACCGCCAGAAAGCTGCCGGCGCCGGGCATGTTCTTCGGCACCACCGTGGGCGTGCCCGGCACGTACTTGCCGAGGTGACGGGCGACCAGCCGACCGAGCGTGTCATTGCTGCCGCCGGGCGGATAGCCGATCACGAAGTCGATGGTTTTGCCGGCATAGAACTGCTCGGGCGTCTGCGCCGCGGCCGGCGCGGCCAGGCCGATGACGGCAGCAGACACCGTCGCGGCGACGCTTCCACGTGAACCAACCTGCACGTCGTGTGTCCTCCTTGCACATGGGAAGCCAACGTAGCCCGGATGGAGCGTGAGCGGAATCCGGGATCGGTCGTTGCGGCACCCGGCCCGACCATGTTCCGGCTCGGTATTTTTGCTCAAGCTCGCAGCTCCGTAGGCCCGGTCGGCGTGAGGGGGTAGGCGCCGTTGCACACACGTTTCCCCATTCACGGCGGATCCAGCTACTTCAACTCTCCATAGGTCGCGCGCGAGATGTCGGGCACCGGCACGCCGTCGTCGATGGCCTTGCAGCGGACCCCTTCCGCCTTGGCCTTTTCCTCGGCGGCGTCGAGCACCTCGAGCACGACGTCGCGCGGGATGAAGCAGACGCCGGTATCGTCGGCGACCACGAGGTCGCCGGCGGCGACGCGCACCGTGCCGATTTCGATCGCGCCGTTGATCTCCACGGTCTCGAGCCGCCACTTGCCGGTGACCGGGGTGATGTCGCTCGCCCAGATCGGATAGCCGAGCGCGCGCGAATGGGCGATGTCGCGCACCCCGCCCTGCACGATCGCCCCAGCCTCGCCCTGGCGCTTGCCGGTCTGGGCGGAGATGCCGCCCATGTTGGACACGTCGGCGACCCCCTGGATCACCAGCACGTCGCCTTGCTGCGCCAGGTTGTGCGCTTCGAACTCCGCCATGCGGTTGACGTGCGCCCGCGCTCCCGCGAGCGGATCGATGCGCTGGAGGATGTTGCGCACGGTGAGCGCGGGCCCGGCGATGCACCTGCCTGCGATGGTCGGCTTGAGCACCGAGGCGCCGATCACGCCGGCCGGGATGCCGAGCTCGTCCATGGTGTCGGAGATGATTCCGGTCGGATCGCCGAGGGCGAGCAGGCGCTCGACCGCGCCGGCGGGAGGGCGCGGCACCGCCATCAGCCTGATGCTCTCGGCCGCGATGCGGCCGGTCAGCCGCTTGTTCTCTGCGACACTCACCGGAACCTCCCCGTTGTGCCGTGTCGTTGTGTTGCGCAGTCTATCTCCGGCTCGTGCCGACGGGTAGGGTGGGCCCTCATAGCCTGGATGGAGCAGCGCAGATAAGTTACGCAATCTGCGCAAGCTTGATTGCGTTGCGCAATCCGGGTTTGGTGCCGCGTGGAAGATCGCCCCGCATTCCGCTCCCGCTCCATGCGGACTACCCGCGACCTGCTTGCTCCGATGCGCGGCGCTCGTTACCGTTGCCGCACTCGTCATAACAAAGGCAATCCCCATGATCGACTTTTACGCCCTCACCAGCCCGAACGTGCAGAAAATCTACATCATGCTCGAGGAGTGCGGTCTTCCCTACAAGGAGCATTTCGTCGATGTCTGGAAGGGCGAGCAGTACAAGCCCGAGTTCACCAAGATCAATCCCAACAGCAAGATCCCCGCGATCGTCGATCACGAGGGGCCGGGCGGCAAGCCCTACACCGTGATCGAATCCGGTGCGATCCTGCTCTACCTCGCGGACAAGACCGGAAAATTCCTGCCCAAGGACGCCGCCAAGAAATACGACGTGATCCAGTGGCTGATGATCCAGCTCACCGGCGTCGGCCCGATGTTCGGGCAGTGGACGCACTTCAAGCTGTTCGCGCCGAACAATGGCGGCGAATACTCGATGGCCCGCTACACGTCGGAATTGAAGCGCCTGTACGCCGTGCTGGAGAAGCGTCTCGGCGAGGTGCCCTATCTCGGCGGCGAGGAATACTCCATCGCCGACATCGCGACCTTCCCCTGGACGCGCAACCACGACGCCCAGGGCGTGAAGTGGGAGGACAACCCGAACCTCGCGCGCTGGTTCAACGCCATCAGCGCGCGGCCGGCGGTCAAGGCCGCGCTCACCAAGGTCGGCGTCATCAAGTCGAACCGCGAGACCGCCTCCGACGACGACAAGGACCGCTTCTTCAACCGCGGCCGCTACGCGCGGGCGTGAGGCCAAATCCCGGTAACCCGCTCGGCCTGGTCATTCATATGGGCTGATCGACCGCTGCGGCATGAGCGGGGAGGGTGCGTTGGATCTGACCGGCAAGGCCGCGGTCGTCACCGGGT
>JBAUOM010000128.1:0-4574 GCA_049579765.1 Xanthobacteraceae bacterium | reverse complement strand
CCTCGCCCTTGCCGGCTGCTCCGACGCCTTCAAGGCCATCAAGGGCGAGAAGGGAGACGCCGGGGAGAAAGGCGAGGCGGGTCCGCCGGGCCCGCCCGGCCCCGCCGGACCGGCAGGCGCGGGCGGAACCGTCATCCGCTTCGTCGAGGGCGAATGCCGCCAGCCCTGCAAAGTCGCGTGTGAGGACAACGAACGCATCCTCAACACCTACGCCATCAATCCCGGAGGCACCTTCACCTTCGAGGCCGACAATCAAGCCACCTTCCGGCCGCAGCGGCCGAATGTTGCGGCCAGCGTCATCCTTGCCTGCGTTCGGAAATAAGGACCATCCGGGCGCTTCCAGGGCCGTTATCCGCATCCTCCCCGGCGTATTCACACCCTCTGCGCGCGGCCCGTGCGAATCTCGGAATCGGAACAAAAGCGACGTCCTAATTTGCCCCGATTGAGAGGTTAACGTCCGTCAGTTCCATGGGGCGTCGCTTCGCATGCGTGTGGCCGCGGCACTGGTTCTCGCGACTCTGCTCGCCGCTTGCTCGGGCAGCGACAGGGTCGAGCGCATTGTTCCCGGATGGGCGAACACGCCGGCGCACCCGGCCGGGCAATACGTGGCGCGCAAGAACCGATCGGAGGCGGCGGGCCAGAGCAGGCCCGAGGCCCAGCCGCAGCCGGCGCAACTTCCCGCTGCTCAGCCCCCCGCCGCTCAGCCTCCCGCCGCTCAGAGTCATTCCGAAGAGTGAGCCGCGCGGAACCCTGCGCAAAGGCGCCGCCAGGGCGCGCGCCTCTCGCGCCTGCGGGTTCCCGTTGCGCCGTCATCGCCGTTTCGGCGTCCTATTTTCGACGACAAGGCGGTACACGATGGCGGGCCTCGCGGGGGCGCGACCGTTCCACGGGGAGGGCTTCGATGAGAACCGTCGTTATCGCACTGGCAACCGTCGCATTGCTGGCCGCTCCGGCCTATGCACAGGGACACGGAAAGGGCGCCAGGCATTCGGCCTCCCGGCAGCAGAGCGCCGAGCAGGAGCAGCAGCGGAAAAAGGCCGACGACGGCGAGAAGTCGCACAGCGCCGCGCTCCACCCCAACCCCTACGAGACATTCGACCCCTGGCGCAACATGCGCTAGCTAGCCGGCGCACGCTCCCGCGGCGGCGGCCGCGCGCAAGCGGCGTAGAACGGCGACGATCTCCTCCCGGCTGCAGGCGACCGCGCCTAGCGCGATCGCACGTCGCCGCTCGTACGACGTGAGGTCGTAATGGGGGATCGGGGTTCGCGGCGGGCCTTGATACGAGGCGCGATGGACCCCGAGCCGCCGCGCGAAGCGATGCAGTTCGTCGGTGTCGTCCGCCAGCAGGTGCGCCCATTTGAGGCCCTGCCAGGCCCAGATCGCATCGTCGACGTAGACACCCATGGCGTGTTCCGCTGCCGGTGACCGCCCCGCGCCGCTGCGGCAAGCTCGCCGCAGTCGTGCCGGTAGCGCGGACTTTCCCGCGCGACGGCATGCCACGGGCGCCGGCAATGTCGCACCGTTCGGCGCCCGCACGCCAGCCGGCGGCAACCGAGCCGCGCGCGGGCGACGCCGGCGCCGAACGAAGATCCTCGCGGACTTGCGAGGAACATTTTCCCGCGGAACCCGTTACCCCGTATCCATCGGTTCGGCAGAAGACCGAAGGGAGGCAAGGAGTCAGGACGCAGCGGCATGATCCCGTCGGATGTCTATCACCAGCGCGCGAGCGAATGCCTGCAGTTCGCGGAAGGAACGTCGGATATCGAGGAGCGAACGCGCTGGCGTGAACTCGCCCTCTGCTGGCTGCGCCTTTCCGAATATGCGGAGCAGTTCCGCTCGGGCGAGAGACGTCTCCGCGCAGCCTGACGATCGAGCTGAGGAGGCCCGCATGAACCCATCGGAGGAATTTCGCAAGCACGCCGCGGAGTGCCAGCAGATGGCGAAATTCACGCGCGACCCAGCGAGCAGGGCGACCTGGAGCCGGATGGCCGAGCGATGGATGCGTTGCGCGGAAGTGTTCCAGCAGCAGCGCGCCATGGTGCCTTCGGCCAAGCGCCGGCTCGGCGCCGAGGCCGGCAGCCGGCATTAGACGCATCGAGCGGGCATGGCGCCGAGGGAGAACTTTCCGCGCCGAGGTTGCGGAAAGTTCTCCATCACTTGCCCGCATCACTTGCCCGCGCCCCCGTCGCGGCGCCCAAGTCGCGCGGTCGACCCCGCTGCAGCGGGCGTCGTCAGACCCGGGGAGAGAAGATTGCTGAGCGCGGTCTTCAGGTCGTCGGGAGTATAGGGCTTGGGCAGGAAACCAAACGGCTCGGCGAACATCGCGCGCATCCCGTCGGTGACCCCTTGGCCGGTCGTGTAGAGCACGGGCAGCGCGGGCTTGCGCGCGGCGGCGTCCTTCGCGAGCTGCAGCCCGCCCTGCAAGTCGTCCTGCAGCCCGATATCGGTGAAGAGGACATCGATGTCGGAGCGCTCCGCGACCACGGCGAGCGCCTGCTCGGCGGTCCCCGCCGTCAGTGTTTCATGACCGAGTTCTTTAATGAGGGCCTCTGCCAAGACCCGGACTTGCTCTTCGTCCTCGACGATCAGAACGACAGCCATGCCCCTGCCCTGCTCGGTACGCTGACCGACCAACGGAACGTCCGAGCGATGGTTCCCGAAAACTGTTCAACCGCGCTGGATATGGTTGATGCCTGCTGGGGGAGGCGCGAGCTGGGATGCCCGCTGCCGCGGAGCGGCACGCCGTGGGGCCCTGCGAGCTCGCGCCGGCTCCCTCCGAAAAAACATCTAGAAACGATTGCAGGAATATCGCAGAAAGCGCTGGCAAATAAGAAAACCCCGCCGAGGCGGGGTTCAAGTCTAAGGGAGGAAACGCCCATGATTAGGCGATGGCAGGGTAGCAAATTGCGGCCCATTGCCAATCCCTAATCCGGCGGCCTCGTATGGATTGTCGACAAGTGTGGCGTCTCGGCCACACCTGCTACGGCAGATTCACGACCTCGAACAGGCCGGGCACCGACATCACCGCCTGATAGCGCCCGGCAGGATCGAGCGTCCGGTTCCAATCGACGGCCTTTGCCATGAAGCTGTCGGCGATGTCGTAGCGCACCGCGGCGCCGGTCTTGCGGTCACGCACGACCACCACCGCGAGCAGGCCGGCCGGCGCTTTCTCCGCCGCCACCTGCAGCGTGCCCTGCCCCGGGCTCGCCTGGGTGGCGAGCATCACGCCGTCGGCTATGCACGGGCAGGGCGATTTCTCGCCGCTATAGAACGTCACGCTCACGCCGCGGCGCTCGGCCTTGAGCCGCGCGAGGGCGTCGAGCCCGATGCGAATGCCGGCCGGAATGAAGGCACCGAAACCGCCGTGCACGCGCGTGCCGAGCTCGATCCACTGCTCCGGCATTTCCGCGCGGGCGGCCGGCGCGAGGACCGACGCGGCGCAGAGCGCGACCAGCGCGACGCCCCATTTGACCTTCATCAGCAACCCCCATCGACGCGGGCGCCGCGGCCGACCTCGCCCGGCGCGGCTGGCCCGCGGCGATATCTGCGCGCCCGTGTATGATCTTGTCAAGCAATCGTCATACCGGAGCGCCGCGATGTTGCCGACGCCACACGCGGGGTGCAGCCCGGAGGAAGGGATGTCCGGGGCGCCCGAAGTGCCGGCGCGCAGGCGCAGCGGATTGCGCGCCGCTCCGCCGGGGTCACAGGTTCGGGACGTGGGAGAGGCAGCGGCTCACGCCGCCGCGGTGAGCCGCATCTGCGCCAGCACGGCGCGGCCGAGCAGGCCATAGGGATTGGCCAGCGTCTCCAGCATCTCGAAATGGTTGTAGCCTTCGCCGACGATGAGCTCGACCGGTTTTCCGGCCGCCTTCACCGCGGCATAGAAATCGCGGGTCTGGCGCTGGAATTCCGGGGTCTCGTAGGTGCCGTGCGCCAGGATGAGCGGCGTCGCGAGCTTGTCGAGGTGGCGTTGCGCGCTGAGCGCCTCCTCCATCGCGTCGGTGAACTTGACGTATTTCGAGCGCTTGGAAAGCCGCACCGGCTTGAGATCGTACATGCCGCTGCCGAGCGTCGCGCCCTTGAGGATGTCGGGCGGGAGGCTCTCCTTGCGCCAATCGTGCGTCACCACGCAGCCGGCCAGATGCGAGCCGGAGGAATGCGAGCTCAGGTAGAGCCGATCGGGATCGCCGCCGAGCGCTTGCGCATTCTTGTAGACCCAACCCACGGCGCGGCGCACTTGCTCCACCATGGGGAACAGGCTGCCGCCGGCATCGTCGACATTGGTGAAGTCGAGAATGACGAAATGCGCCCCCGCGTTGACGAACGGCTCGGCGAGGAAGGCGTAGTCGGCGGCGCGGTTGGCGCGCCACGCCCCGCCGTGCACGAAGATGTTGAGCGGCGCCTTCGTCCGCCTGCTGCGATAGATGTCGAGCTTCTCGATCTCGGTCGGTCCATAGGCGACGCGCTCGGGCGCGCCGAGGACGGCGCGTGCCTTGTCGCTGCAGGCGACGCGGCGCTTGGCGACCTGGTCGCGGTTGGGTGCGTAGACCGCCTGGTCGTAGGCGTCGTCGAG
>JBAUOM010000127.1:0-3420 GCA_049579765.1 Xanthobacteraceae bacterium | reverse complement strand
GCACCACGGACGTGACCGGGCAATGCACGCTGCCTGCAGGGACGGAGATGATCATGCCCGGGGACAACGCGACCATGGACGTCGAGCTGATCACGCCGATCGCGATGGAGGAGAAGCAGCGCTTCGCCATCCGCGAGGGCGGCAAGACGGTGGGCGCCGGCGTGGTCGTGAGCATCACCGAGTAAACGCAGACAACGGAGGACGCAGGACGAATCAAGAGCTGGCGTGGGTTCGCCCATCCATCCTCCATCGTCCGTCGTCTGCCATCGGAGTAACCATGAACGGCCAGAACATCCGAATCCGGCTCAAGGCGTTCGATCACCGCATCCTCGATGCGTCGACGCGCGAGATCGTGGCGACCGCCAAGCGCACCGGCGCGCAGGTGCGGGGCCCGATCCCGCTGCCGACCAGGATCGAGAAATTCACGGTCAACCGCTCGCCCCACGTCGACAAGAAGAGCCGCGAGCAGTTCGAGATGCGCACGCACAAGCGCCTGCTCGATATCGTCGATCCGACGCCGCAGACCGTGGACGCGCTGATGAAGCTCGATCTTGCCGCCGGCGTCGACGTCGAGATCAAGCTCTGAGTGGGACGGCGAGAAGGGACATCGAACATGCGTTCCGGGGTGATCGCACAAAAGGTCGGGATGACCCGCGTCTTTACCGACGGCGGAGAGCATGTGCCGGTGACGGTGCTGCGCCTCGCCAATTGTCAGGTCGTTGCCCATCGCACCAAGGATAAGAACGGCTACGTGGCGGTGCAGCTCGGCGCCGGAGCGCGCAAACCGAGGAGCCTGACCAAGGCGGAGCGTGGCCATTTCGCCGTCGCCAAGGTCGAGCCCAAGCGCAAGCTTGCGGAGTTTCGCGTCGAGGAGGTTGATCTGATTCCGGTCGGCGCCGAGATCACCGCCGATCATTTCGTCGTCGGCCAGTTCGTCGACGTGACCGGGACATCGATCGGCAAGGGCTTCGCCGGCGGCATGAAGCGCTGGAATTTCGGCGGCCTGCGCGCCTCGCATGGCGTGTCGATCTCGCACCGATCGATCGGCTCCACCGGCGGCCGGCAGGATCCGGGCAAGACCTTCAAGAACAAGAAGATGCCTGGCCATCTGGGCGTCGAGCGCGTCACCACGCTCAATCTCAAAGTGGTGCAGACCGACGTCGAGCGCGGGCTGATCCTGGTCGAGGGCGCGGTGCCTGGTGCCAAGGGCGGCTGGATCACGTTGCGCGACGCGGTCAAGAAGAAGCTGCCGAAGGACGCCCCCAAGCCCGGCAAGTTCCGCCTGCCGGAGACGGCCGGCGCTGCCGGCCAGCCCGAGCCGGAGCCCGCCGCAGGCGGCGAGCCGGCCGAGAGGGAGGGCGCGTGAGATGGAACTGACCATCATGTCGCTCGAGGGCGAGGCGGCGGGCTCGATCGAGCTGTCCGACGCCATCTTCGGGCTCGAGCCGCGTCCCGACATCCTGCACCGCTGCGTGCGCTGGCAGCTCGCCAAGCGCCAGCGCGGGACCCACGATGTTAAGAACCGCAGCGAGATCCATCGCACCGGCAAGAAAATGTATCGGCAGAAAGGCACGGGCTCGGCGCGCCACGGCTCGGCCAGGGTCAACCTGTTCCGCGGCGGTGGCCGTTCGTTCGGACCAACCCCGCGCAGCCATGCGATCGATCTTCCGAAGAAAGTGCGCGCGCTCGCGCTCAAGCATGCCCTGTCCGCGAAGGCCAAGGACGGTGGCATCATCGTGCTCGACAAGGCGAGCGTGAGCGATAGCAAGACCAGCGCGTTGCAAAAGAACTTCGCCAAGCTCGGTCTCACCAGCGCGCTGATCGTCGACGGTGCCGAGGTCGAGCCGAATTTCGCGCTCGCCGCGCGCAACATCCCGAACATCGACGTGCTGCCGGTGCAGGGCATCAATGTCTACGACATCCTGCGGCGTCCGAAGCTGGTATTGACCCGGTCGGCGCTGGAAGCGTTGGAGGCGCGCTTCAAATGAGCACCACCGATCCGCGCCACTACGACGTGATCATCGCGCCGGTCATCACCGAGAAGGCGACGCTCGCCTCCGAGCACGGCCAGGTGATGTTCAAGGTCGCCAAACACGCGACCAAGCTGCAGATCAAGGAGGCGGTGGAGAAGCTCTTCGACGTGAAGGTCAAGAGCGTGAACACCCATATCCGCAAAGGCAAAGTGAAGGCTTTCAAGGGGACGGTGGGCGAACAGTCGGAAGTCAAGCGCGCGGTGGTGACCCTCGAAGAGGGCCACAGCATCGACGTGACGACGGGTCTGTAAGGAACGGCGCATGGCACTCAAATCCTACAACCCGGTCACGCCGAGCCAGCGCCAGCTGGTTCTGGTCGACCGCTCCGGCCTCCATCGCGGTGCGCCGGTGAAGGCGCTGACCGAGGGCAAGAGTTCGAGCGGCGGGCGCAACAACAGCGGACGTATCACCGTGCGCTTCCGCGGCGGCGGCCACAAGCGCGCCTACCGCAGGATCGACTTCAAGCGCCGCAAGTTCGACGTCCCGGCCAAGGTGGAGCGCATCGAATACGATCCCAACCGCACCGGCTTCATCGCGCTGATCAAGTACGAAGACGGCGAGCTCGCCTATATCCTGGCGCCGCAGCGGCTTTCCCCCGGCGACATGGTCGTCGCCGGCGAGCACGTCGACGTCAAGCCCGGTAACGCCATGCCGGCCGGCAACATTCCAATCGGCACCATCGTGCACAACATCGAGATCAAGATCGGCAAGGGCGGCCAGATCGCGCGTTCGGCCGGCACCTATGCCCAGATTGTCGGCCGCGACGGCGAATACGTGATTCTGCGGCTCAACTCGGCCGAGCAGCGCCTCGTGCACGGCCGCTGCATGGCGACGATCGGCGCGGTGTCCAACCCCGACAACATGAACGTGTCGATCGGCAAGGCCGGCCGCAAGCGCTGGATGGGGCGCATGCCGCATAACCGCGGCGTGTCGATGAATCCGATCGACCATCCGCATGGCGGCGGCGAGGGTCGCACCTCGGGTGGACGGCATCCGGTGACGCCGTGGGGTTTCCCGACCAAGGGCAAGAAGACTCGCAGGAACAAGTCCACCACCAAGTTCATCATTTCGAGCCGCCACGCGCGGAAGAAGTAGGCGAGGACGGGATCATGGTGCGTTCGGTTTGGAAGGGTCCGTTCGTCGACGGCTATCTGCTCAAGAAGGCAGAGGCTGCGCGCGGGTCGGGCCGCCACGAAATGATCAGGATCTGGAGCCGCCGCTCGACCATCCTGCCGCAGTTCGTCGGCCTGACCTTCGGCGTCTACAACGGTCAGAAGCACATTCCGGTGCTGGTGACGGAGGAGATGGTCGGTCACAAGTTCGGGGAGTTTGCACCCACGCGCACGTTCTACGGCCACTCCTCCGACCGCAAGGCCAAACGCGCGGC
>JBAUOM010000126.1:0-2847 GCA_049579765.1 Xanthobacteraceae bacterium | reverse complement strand
CTCCCATTCCGATCATCGTTTACGTCGCGCCGAGCGGCGCGCGCGCCGCCTCCGCCGGCACCTTCATCGTCTATGCCTCAAATCTGGCCGCCATGGCGCCGGGCACCAATCTCGGCGCGGCGACGCCGATCCAGATGGGCGGCTTTCCCGGGGCGCCGCAGCCGAAGAGCGAGAAGAAGGACAACGAGCCCACCGCCGCCGAGAACAAGTCGGTCAATGACGCCGTCGCCTTCCTGCGCAGCCTCGCGCAATTGCGCGGACGCGATCTCGATTTCGCCGAGAAGGCCGTGCGCCAGGCCGCGACGCTGACCGCGCAAGAAGCGCTCAAGCAGGGCGTCGTCGAAATCGTCGCCGGCAGCGTCGACGATGTGCTGGCACAGGCGAACGGACGTGTCGTCACCTTCGGCGGAGCACAGCACACCCTCGCGACGCGCGGTGCAGCGGTGATCACGCTCGCGCCGGACTGGCGCACCAAGCTGCTCGGGACCATCACCGATCCGAACATCGCATTCATCCTGCTGCTGATCGGCGTCTACGGGCTGCTATTCGAGTTCTGGAATCCAGGCGTGTTCTTTCCCGGCGTTCTCGGCGGCATCTGCCTTCTGCTGGCACTGATCGCGCTGTCCGTGTTGCCGGTGCAATACGGCGCGCTCGGCCTGCTCTTGCTCGGCATCGCCTTGATGCTGGGAGAGGCGTTCACGCCGGGCATCGGCGCCCTCGGTCTCGGCGGCTTGGTCGCCTTCCTGGTCGGGGCGTTCTTTCTGTTCGAGCCGGAGGGCTCCACGATCGATTTCGGCGTCTCGATACCGGTCATCGCCGGCGCCGCCATCGCCAGCGCCGGCCTGACCTTCGCCGTCCTCGGCGCCGCCATGAGGGCACGCCGTCGCCCCGCCGTCACCGGCGCCGAGCAGATGATCGCAAGCCGCGGCAAAGTGGTGGACTGGCAGGCCGATCGCGGAAACGTGCGCGTTCGCGGAGAAATTTGGAGCGCGCGCAGCGACAAGGAACTCAAATCGGGTGATGCGGTCCGGGTGATCCGGCGCGAGGGCCTCACCTTGATCGTCGAGCCCGAATAGCTCAGAAGTCCGCATTTCGGACTCGCCGCAAGAATGATGCGGACTTCTGAACCGCCACACTTGGGAGGCTTTCATGCCGTTCGATGTTCCCGCCCTGACCAGCGTCGTCATCCCCGTCGTCGTCGTTCTCGGGGTGTTGTTCTACTCGTTTCGCATCCTGCGGGAATACGAACGCGGCGTGGTGTTCATGCTCGGGCGCCTGTGGCGCGTGAAGGGTCCCGGCCTCGTGATCGTCATTCCCTTCATCCAGCAGATGGTGCGGGTGGACCTGCGCACGCGCGTGCTGGACGTCCCCCCGCAGGACGTGATCTCCCGCGATAACGTGTCCGTGCGCGTCAACGCGGTGCTCTACTTCCGCGTCATCGACCCGGAGAAGGCGATCATCCAGGTCGAGTTCTTCAACGAGGCGACGAGCCAGCTGGCGCAGACCACGTTGCGTTCCGTCCTCGGTCAGCACGACCTCGACCAGATGCTGGCGGAGCGCAGCAAGCTCAACGCCGATATCCGCAATATCCTCGACGAGCAGACCGATGCCTGGGGCATCAAGGTCGCCAATGTCGAGCTCAAGCATGTCGATCTCAACGAGATCATGGTGCGCGCGATCGCCAAGCAGGCGGAGGCCGAGCGCATCCGGCGCGCCAAGGTGATCGACGCCGAAGGCGAATTGCAGGCCGCCGAGAGGCTCGCGCAGGCCGGCCAGATCCTGGCCGCGCGACCCGAGGCGATGCAGCTCCGCTACCTCACGGGCTTGCAGAACATCGCCAGCGAGCGTTCGTCGACGATCGTGTTTCCGCTCCCGATGGACTTCCTGAGCAAATTCGGACGCGCCTGACGGCGGCGCGCCCGGATCGCGAGCCCGCAGCGGCGCTCACGCCGCCTCGTCGGCCGGCAGCGGGGCCTTGTCGCGGATCATGTCGGACGCCTTCTCCGCGATCATCAGCACGCAGGCGTTGATGTGCGCCGAAACCAGATCGGGCATGACCGACGCGTCCACCACGCGCAGGCGCTCGACGCCGCGCACGCGCAACTGCGGGTCGGTGACCGCATCGGGTCCGATGCCCATGGCGCAGGTGCCGCAGGGATGGTGCGCGGTGATCGCGGTCTGGCGGATGAAGGCGTCGATCTCGGCGTCGGACTTGACCTTATCTCCCGGGGAGACCTCGCGCCCGCGATAGGGCGCCATCGGCGGCTGATAGGCGACGCTGCGCGCGCGCTTGAACCCTTCGCGCAGGCGCGGCAGGTCGTCCGACGCGGAAAAGAAATTGTACACGATGCGCGGCGGCTCGCGCGGATCGGTCGAGCGCAGGAGAATTTCGCCGCGGCTGTCGGGATGCAGCAGGGTCGGGCGAATGCCATAGCCGTCGGCATAGGCCGGCCGAACGAGCGGGAACCAGAGATAGGCGTCCGCCGGTGCGCCGCGAAACATGAACTCGATGTCGGGTACCGCCAGCTCGGGCCGCGTCTTGACGAAGGCGTGCAGCCCGCCGGGCACCACCGTGCCCGGGCCGGTGCCGAAGCAATAGGCGCGGATCATGCTGATCGCCATGCGGTCGAAGCGCATGTCGCGGCGGAACGTGCTTTCGGTAAGCCGCTCGAAAAAGATGATGACGGCGAGGTGGTCCTGCAGGTTCTTGCCCACCGGCAGGTCGACGACCGGCGCGATGCCGAGCGCGCGCAGATGCGTCGCCGGTCCGATCCCCGACAGCATCAGCAGCGGCGGGGGGTTGTAGGCGCCGCCCGCGAGGATCACCTCCCGCGCCGCCTCGACCCG
>JBAUOM010000125.1:0-3960 GCA_049579765.1 Xanthobacteraceae bacterium | reverse complement strand
CCGCGGCACCACGGCGGACGCTCCATCAGCGACCGCGGCACGCGCAGGCTAAGCTGAGCGCCGCGGCGCCCCGCAGCCGCCGGGCCGAACGCCACCTGCGTCAGGGTCGATCGCGCCAGAGCCGCATCAGCGGGCCGTTGCGGCCGTATACCGGATCCGCCCTGGGCGGCCTCATCCGCGCAATCGCGCCAAGAGCGCGGTCGTGCTCGTCTTTCGAGGCGCCGAACTCGTCGTATTTTCCGGACGCCGGATAAGCCCCGACCACGAGCAAATCCCTGGCCCCGGCAAGCCGCCTGTGGCCGGTCCCCGCCGGCAGGACGGCGACATCGCCGACCTTGAGCTCGATCCTGCGCCCCTTGGGGCCGCCGAATTGCACCCGAGCGCGGCCGCGCGCGATCCCCAGCACCTCATGGGTGCGGGGATGGTAATGCACGAAGTCGTAAATCCCGTTGCGCCACGCATCGCCCCAGCCGTTGCGCTCGAACAGCTCCTCGAAGATCGCCGCCGGGTCGCGCGCACCCGCGAGCCGCACCGGGCTGCGATAGACCACCAGCGGCCAGTACGGATTGTTGGGCACGAGACCGTCGTCCTCGAAACGGAAGGCGTGCGCTTTTCGTCGCCGCAGCAGACCGTCGAGGACCCGACCGCTCGGCCGGCCCCAGCCGGTCACCTGCCCGGCCGTCCTCTTGATGCTCTCGACGACGGGCATGGCGCTGCCTTTTGGTGTCTCGGGGCCCACGCGACAACCGCATCGGCCGGGTCGCGGTTCCGGCCGGGACACGCATGGGCGGGCAGCGAAGGCAGATCCGGCGCCGCCGTTGCAGCCGCGCAGGGCCGCCGGGCGGTGGCTGTTGCTTCCTCTCCATGCGGAATTGAACCGGAAGGACCGCTCGCGCGACTAATGCTCCGGGTGCTGGAGGGTGCTATGAGCGAGCGTCGGATTACCCAGCTGGTCGGCCTGATCCTGGGCGGAATTTTCACCTTTACCCTGGTCTTGAACGCCTTCGCCTTCTGACGGCGCGTCGCCGGCCCGATCGACCGGGCCGCTGCCGGCCTCCCCTTTCGGGCCGCCGAGCCGGCCGCAACTCCGCTCCCCGTCACCAAGACCGCCGTTTCGAGGACCCGTGATGGGGCCTCAGGCGACCTCGACGTCCTGCCAGAAGCCGAAGCGCTCGGCCACCTGCTTCATGGCGGGGCGCGGCGCCTCATAGGACCACGCGGCGCGCTCGTGGCGTGCGCCATCGATCACCACGTCGTAGAACTGGACGCCGTGCGGGCAGGCGCGATCCGACTCCGTCTTCGGCGCCTTCTCCAGCCATTGCATGCGCACCGTCGAGCCCGGGAAGTAATGGTAGCCGCCGCACTCAACGATGTCCTCGCTCTCGGCGATCACGCGCCCGTTCAACATTGCCTTCATGTTCACATCCTCCACCCGAGGTTGCCCAGCTCCCCGAGCCGCCGGGAGTATAGCGGAGCCGGACGTCTTGGGGCGAGCGCACTCGGGATTGCTGGCGATCAGCGCCCGCCGCCGCCAATTTATTTTCTGGCTATCGTCGGCGGTTGCATACACACTCGCGCGTCATCGGCCGCACTCGGGGATGGCGATGACGGGGACGGCCGTCGCTCCGCCCCGCTACCGGACCCGCAGCCAGCCGCGATGCCCATCCGCCTGCTTCTCAAAGACGACCATTCGTTCGGGCCGGAAGAGATTGTGCTTTTGACACAAGCCTTCGAAGAGGCCCTGGGCCAGCTCGGCCTGTCCAACCGCGACGATCCGGCAACGCAAACCGTGGCCAAGCGCATCATCGAGCTTGCAAAGCAAGGCGAGCGCGATCCCATTCGCCTGCGCGACGGCGCGCTTAAATCGCCGCTGTGACATAGGATGCTCGCTTCGCCGCGCCCGGACCAACGCAGCGCAGACGCGTCGGCGCGGGCACAATCCGCTCGGCGCCGGCTCGATGGGTGCAATGTCCCCCCACGCGGCGCACCCGAGGAAATTCAATCACCGCAGCGGGACGCAAGAGATTGAAATTCTTCAGTACGGCGCCCGCGCTTACGCCGCTTCATTCGAGCACCGGCGCGGCTATATAAAGGGCTGGTCCGCTCTTGCACCCGTCGAGCGGCGCGCGGGAGGGAATCCATGACGGCTTCGCGTCAACTGCGGCTGAACGCGTTCATGCGGCCGGCCACCATCCATACCGGCGCCTGGCGCTATCCCGGCGGCTTCCCGGATGCCAATTTCAACTTCGCCCATCTCAAGCGCTTCGCGCAGACCCTGGAGCGCGGCAAGTTCGACGCCTTCTTCATGGCCGATCACCTCGCGGTGCTGAACATGCCGCTCGATGCGCTCAAGCGCAGCCACACCGCGACCTCGTTCGAGCCGTTCACGCTGCTTTCGGCGCTCGCCGGCGTGACCCAGCATCTCGGCCTCGTCGCCACCGGCTCGACCACCTTCGACGCGCCCTACCATGTCGCGCGCAGGTTTGCCTCGCTCGACCACATCAGCGGCGGCCGTGCCGGCTGGAACATCGTCACCACCTCCAATCCGGACGCGGCGCGCAATTTCGGGCTCACCGACCACATGGAGCATGACGAGCGCTACGCCCGCGCGCGCGAGTTCTACGACGTGGTCACCGGCCTGTGGGACAGCTGGGCCGACGATGCCTTCATCCGCGACGTCGAGAATGGGATCTATTTCGATCCCGACAAGCTGCACGTGCTCGACCATAAGGGCAAATATCTCTCGGTGCGCGGACCGCTCAACATCGCGCGGCCGATTCAGGGCTGGCCGGTGATCGTACAGGCCGGCGCCTCCAACGCCGGCCGCCAGCTCGCGGCCGAGACGGCGGAAATGGTGTTCACCGCGCAGAACGACCTCGCCGCCGGGCGCGAGTTCTACGCCGACGTGAAGCGCCGGGCCGAAAGCGCCGGCCGTTCGCGCGATTATCTCAAGATCATGCCGGCCTGCCTCGTGGTCCTCGGCGACAGCGTGGAAGAGGCACGCGCAAAGCGCGCGCGGCTCGACGGTCTCGTGCATTACGCCAACGTCATCGCGTCGCTCTCGATCGCACTCGGCCACGACGCCTCCGGCTTCGATCCGGACGGACCGCTGCCGAAAATCCCCGAGAGCAATGCCAGCAAGAGCGGCCGCCAACGCGCCATCGATCTGGCGCGGCGGGAAAACCTCACCGTGCGGCAGCTCGCCCAGCGCCTCGGCGGCTATTCGGGGCTGGCCATGGTCGGCACGCCCAAGACCGTCGCCGACGAGATGGAGGAATGGCTCGCCAGCGAAGGCTCCGACGGCTTCACCATCATGTTTCCCTATCTCCCCGGCGGGCTCGACGATTTCGTCGATCGCGTGGTTCCGGAATTGCAGCAGCGCGGCCTGTTCCGGCGCGACTACGCGGGCAGGACGCTGCGCGAAAATCTCGGCCTGCCGCGCCCGAAGAACCGATTTTTCTGAGCGGCAGCTTCGATCTCGCTCGCGACTGCAGGCTGTAGCACTCGCTCTTGCCAGCGCTATACGCAGTCGCGGCATAGCGCTCGCCGCTGGCGTCGTGCGCGGCGATGTGGTGCGATACGCGATGCGCCATGCGCTAATTCGAGCCTTCTCTCAGCTTCAAGCAACACAGCGATATCGCCGAGGACGACCCATCATCATGAACCGGATTCTCGAAATCCCGCCCGAGCAACTCACCCCCGACCAGGCAACGGTGTTCGACCGGCTCACCGCAGGCCGCGGCCGTATCCTCGGTCCCTACAAGGTCTGGATCCACAGCCCGCCGGTGGCGGACGGCATGGAGCAGATCGGGACGTTTCTCAACAAGCGCTCGTCGTTGTCGAAGCGCGAGGTGGAAATCGCGATCCTTGTGATCGCGCAGCACTGGCAGGGCGACTACGTCAGACAGGCGCATATCCGCGAGGGCAAGGCCGCCGGGCTGCCGCCGGAGACGATGGACG
>JBAUOM010000124.1:0-1661 GCA_049579765.1 Xanthobacteraceae bacterium | reverse complement strand
CCGGCGGCGACCCAGGCGAGATCGAGCGCGGCCGCTCCGAACCGGCGCAGCCCGGCGACCTTGTCTTGCACCGCGATATGCTCGTCGCGCGCGAGCGCCACATCGCCGCGGCTGGGATGCGGGAGCGCGCACGCGACGACCGCGTCGGCAAGCCGCTTGCGGGCCGCCACGCGCAGGCGCTGGTCATTGAGGAACGCGCCCTTGCCGCGCTCGGCGGTGAACAGCTCGTCGTTGGCCGGATTGTAGACGAGGCCGGCCACGATGGTGCCTTCGCGCTCGAGCGCGATGGAGATGGCAAAATGCGGAATGCCGTGCAGGAAGTTCAGCGTCCCGTCGACCGGATCCACGATCCAGCGGTGACTCTTGTCGCTGCCCTCCCGCGCCCCACCCTCCTCGCCGAGGAAGCCATAACCCGGGCGCGCGTGCTCCAGCTCCTCGCGCAGGATCTCCTCGGTACGCCGGTCGGCGGCGGTGACGAAATTGGCCGGCCCCTTGAGCGAGACCTGCAGGTGCTCGATCTCGCCGAAATCGCGCTTGAGCGTGCGGCTCGCCTTGTGCGCGGCCTTGATCATCACGTTGAGGAGGGCGGAGCGGAGCATGGCGGTGTGGCGGTCTTGGCATCCTCGTCGGGGCAGGCAGGGATCATCGGGCGTCCCCGCCGCGTCGAAGCGAGGGGCCGGCGCGGTTCGCCGGCGGGCCCGCCGACCTATGCGTTCAGGACACATGCATTCAAAGAGCTCATCTCGGGCAAGCCCGAGGTCGAGCGCAAGCACGGCGTTCGAGCAGTGGGGTCTGCCCGCAGGCGACGATCAGGTCAAGAGCGCGAGTCGCGCATCTCCTTGATGGCGTCGAGGTAGGGTTTCGCCGCCTTCTCGCCCGCGGCGCGCACGTCCGGCGGCTGGCTCTGCTCGAACATGTCGAGCGGAATGTCGCTCACGCCGCCGGCCTTGGCGACGATGTGCCACTTGATCGCCTGCACCGCATTGGCCTGCACGCCGTGCCCGACCGCGAGGATATTGGCCAGGCGGTTTTGCGCCACAGGATTGCCCTTGCGGGCGGCTTTCGCCAGCAAGATCGCCGCCATCCGCTGATCCTTGGCGACGCTCGTGCCATTGAACAGCGCGATGGCGTATTCCACCTCGGCATCCGTGTTGTCCGCGCGCGAGGCCATGGCCAGGAGCCGTACGGCCTCCGCCATATCCTTGGGCACGCCGCGGCCTTCTTTGTACAGAGTGGCGAGCGCGTATTGGGCTTCCGGGCTGCCGGCCTGCGCGGCGCCGCGGAACAGTTCGGCCGCGCGCGCGAAGTCCTGCGGGAACAATTGACCCTCGAGGTAGAGGAGACCGAGATCGTAGGCGGCAGTGATGTGGCCGAGCTTGGCGGCGGCGGCGAGCAGCTTCGCCCCCTGCTCGCGGCTGGCGTCGGCGACGCGACCGGCGAAGTGGAACATAGCGAGCGCGAACATCGCCTCGCGATCGCCTCGGCCGGCCGCCAGCCGGTACCATTCGACCGCCTTCTTGTCGTCGTGCACCACGCCCAAGCCATTGGCGTAAAGCTCGCCGAGCAAGGTCATCGCCTTGACGTCTTTCTCCTCCTCCACCCTTCGGGTCGCGATCGAAAAGGCGGTGACATAATAGCCGCGCTGGAACGCGCCATAGGCC
>JBAUOM010000123.1:0-3140 GCA_049579765.1 Xanthobacteraceae bacterium | reverse complement strand
GCAAGAATCACCGCCTCGGCCGCGTGGTCGGCCGCGGTCACGGGCGAAAGATCCGCCTTGGTCTGCGCGTCGAGCGAGCCCGCGCGCGCCGCAAGAATCGCGGCCGCGGCAGCCGACACGAGGGTGGTGAGCTCGTCGAGCAGCCGGTCATCCGCAACCATGAGATCGCCCCGCAACGTGCCTCGCCGCTCCGCCGCATCCCGGCTTCTGCGGCCTTGGCAGATCGAGCGGCCGCGGTGTATCACACCGGCCCGGCGGCGCCATGCTCTGAATCGCGCTCCGGCACTCGCAATTCCGCGTGCCCGAGGCTCGCCCACCGGAGAGAGATCCGCATGTCCGCAGCCGTTGCCCTCGACGCTCTCGACCTCGCCGCCCTCCTGTGCTCCCGCGTTTGCCACGACCTGATCAGCCCCACCGGCGCCATCGTCAACGGGCTCGAGGTGCTCGAGGAAAAGGACAGCGACGAGGAAACCAAGAGCTTCGCGCTCGATCTCATCAAGCGCAGCGCGCGGACCGCGTCCGTGCGCCTGCAATTCTGCCGGCTCGCCTTCGGCTCAGCCGGCTCGCCCAGCGCGCAGATCGATCTCGGCAACGCGCAAGCCATGGCGCGCGCTTTCATCGAGGACGACAAGACCAAGCTCGCGTGGAACCTGCCGCACGCGTTGCTGCCGAAGAACCGGGTCAAGCTGCTGTTGAATATGCTGATCATCGCCGGGCAGACGATTCCACGCGGCGGCACGCTGACCGTCGACCCGACCGGGGAGGGCGACGCCATGGGTTTCCGCATCGCCGCCTCCGGCGCCAATGCCCGCATCCCGCCGGCACTGCCTGGGCTGCTCGAGGGCACGTCCGAGAACGGTGCGGTCGACGCGCACGCGATCCAGCCGTTCTACGCCGGCCTCCTCGCCCGCGCCTGCGGGCTCAAGCTCAACCTCAAGGCGGAAGGCGACGCGATCGTCATCGCAACCCGCTGACGGCCGACGGCAAGCGAGCTTGTGCTCGCATCAGCTCCGCGGTCGCGCCGCGAGGGTCAGGTCCCTCGGGCGTCGTCATCGGGCGCGAGACGCCGCGTCAGTCCCATGCCGGGGCGCGGCCGGCGGGGTCGGCGATCCGGCCGTCCGACCGCTTGAGTGCGGCGATCCGCGCCATCTCGTCGTCGCTCAGCGCGAAGTCGAAGATCGCGAGGTTCTCGGCCATGCGCTTGGCGTTCGACGAGCGCGGGATCGCGGCGATGTTGCCCTGCTGGATCAGCCAGCGCAGCGCGATCTGGGCGAGCGGCCGGCCTTTGCGGGCGGCAATGTCGGCCAGCACCGGGTCGCGCAGCAGACGTCCGCGACCGAGCGGGCAATAAGCGGTGAAGATCATTCCGCGTCGGCGGCACGCCTGCGTCAACTTGGTCTGGTCGAGATGGGCGTGGTACTCGGCCTGCAAGGTGACGAGCGGCTCCGGACAAAGCCGGATCGCCTCGTCAAGCAATGCGATGTTGAAGTTCGCGACCCCGATATGGCGCGCGAGGCCAGCCCGCTTGGCCTTCGCCAATGCGGCAATGGGCTCGTTGAGCGGAATGTCGGGGTTCGGCCAATGCACCAGCAGGAGATCGACGAAGTCGACGCCCAAGTTGGCGAGGCTCTCGTCCACCGAGCGGGCGAAGTCGTCGGCGCGCAGATATTCGTGCGATACTTTCGTGGTCAGGAAAATCTCGCCGCGTGGCACGCCCGAGGAGCGGATGCCTTCGCCGACGCCGCGCTCGCTGCCGTATTTCCACGCGGTGTCGATGTGGCGATAGCCGAGCCGCAGCGCGGTCGCGACGATCTCGCCGCAATCCCCGAGCGAGGAGGTGCCGAAGCCGATCACCGGTACTTCCGCGCCGTGCGCGCGCAGTTTGGGGATGGACGCAAGAGCCATGGATGCGCGCCGGCGAAGTGCGGGAGGACGATTGCGGTGCGCACTTTAGGGCGGGCGGCGCAAGGGTCAATCCAAGCGCGCGCCGGAGACGCGCGCAACACGACCCGCGCGCGGGCGCGAAGAGCCTTGCTTACGCGGGGATTCTGGCCTCGTCGTCGGACGGCTCGCGCAGCACGTAGCCGCGGCCCCACACCGTCTCGATGTAATTCTTGCCGCTCGAAGCGTTGGCGAGCTTCTTGCGCAGCTTGCAGATGAAGACGTCGATGATCTTGAGCTCCGGCTCGTCCATGCCGCCGTAGAGATGGTTGAGGAACATTTCCTTGGTCAGGGTCGTCCCCTTGCGCAGGCTTAGGAGCTCCAGCATCTGGTACTCCTTGCCGGTGAGGTGCACCCGCGCGCCGTTCACTTCCACCGTCTTGGTATCGAGATTGACCACGAGATCCCCGGTCTGGATCACCGACTGGGCGTGACCCTTGGACCGGCGCACGATGGCGTGGATGCGCGCGACCAGCTCGTCCTTGTGGAACGGCTTGGTCATGTAGTCGTCGGCGCCGAAGCCGAGACCTCGGACCTTGTCCTCGATGCCGGCCAGTCCGGTGAGGATCAGGATGGGCGTCTTCACCTTGGAGACACGCAGCGACCGCAGCACCTCGAATCCCGACATGTCTGGCAGGTTCAGATCTAGCAGGATGATGTCGTAGTCGTAGAGCTTGCCGAGATCGACGCCTTCTTCGCCCAGATCGGTGGTGTAGACGTTGAAGTTCTCGGACTTGAGCATCAGCTCGATCGACTGAGCGGTCGCGCTGTCGTCCTCAATCAGCAATACGCGCATGCCAGTCCCCTTCCTCGCCGCTCCGGGCTCAGGTCGGCACGCCGCAGCGGCGGCCCTCGAAAACGCCTTGGGACAAACCGGGTCGAAACCCGAACGGCGCCAGGCCGACGAAAGCCGCTTCCAACCTGCGCGCGCACTTGGGGGAAACTCGGACGAATCGCCCTAAGATATCGCACGGGAGCGGTTTCTGTTCCAAGCGCCATCGCATGTTCGACTTTAAGAGTCGGCTGTAATCGATCGGAAGGCACTGCCCTTCGTCCGGACGGACGACAGGGCCCCCCTCAAGTCCCGCAACGGTGACCTAATGATTAACGACGCGGGTAAACACGAAGTTAAGAATGCACGCGGCGCTGCAGCGAAGATATGGCCGCGGCCACCGCATCGGCGCGCTGCGCGATCGCGC
>JBAUOM010000122.1:0-8670 GCA_049579765.1 Xanthobacteraceae bacterium | reverse complement strand
CCGCGGGGGCAAGGCGGTCGCGCCTGGAGCATGATTTTTCGTAAAAGATCATGCTCTAACAGTAGGCTAGCGTCCGCCGGGTCAATTGACGCTGCGCTCCTCGGCCGGCGGCAGGAACGAGGCGTCGAAGATGTCGTCGGCCCTGGGTTTGGCTTTGAACGTATAAACCAGTCCGATCTGGTCGATCGATGCTTCGAGGCGTGTCGTCTCGACCGCACCGAGGCCGTTTGCCCTCACTTCCGGCGTGACGATATTGTCCCGGATGGCCATGCGCAGGCGCTCGAGCTCGACCTCGCGTTTCGCCGCGTCGTCGCGTTTGGCAATCGCGTCCACGGCCTCGACGGGGTGCCTGATCGCTTCCTTGAGGCCCTTTAGGAAGACGTGCAGGAACTTCCTGACCGCCTCGGGTTTCTCGGCGGCGAATTTTGGATTGACGATGATGGCGCTGCCATAGAGCTTCAGGCCGTAATTGGCCATCGGCATCAGCACGATGTCGTCCACCGGTACGCCCCGGTCCTTGAGGTCGACATAGAGCCTGAATGAGTAGCCGAGCGCCGCGTCGATCTGGCCGGCGGCGAGCATCGGCGCGCGCACCGGAATGCCTATGTTTTCGATCGTCACCTTCGACACGTCGATGCCGTTGAGCTTGGCGAACAACGGCCATTGCGCGAAAGTGGCACCCGCCGAAGGCGCGCCCAGCTTCTTGCCCTCGAGCTGCTTGGGCTCGGTGATGCCGCGGCTCTTGCGGGTCACGATGGCGTAAGGCGGCTTGTTGTACACCATGAACACCGCCTTGACCGGCGGCGAGGGGTGCTGGTCACGGTAGCGGATGAGCGCATTGATATCGGCGAAGGCCATGTCGTAGCCGCCGGTAGCGACCCGGGTGATCGGCTCGAGCAGCGTAGTCGCCTCGTCCACGGTCACGTCCAGCCCGTGGCTTTTGAAATAACCCCGGTCCTGCGGGAGCAGGATCAGCGCCTCCGGTCCCTGCAGGCGCCCATTGAGCGAGAATTTGAGGGGGGTCTGTGCAGCGGCGGGCCAAGCCGAGACGAGCGCGAATGCGGCCGCGACCAGATAGGCGAGGGGGCCTATCCGCCTGAGATTGAGGAGGCCCATGGGCTGCCGTACTCCCTCTACAAGTCTCCGGCTCCCGGCTCGCCCGGCCGCGATCGTGGCTGAGGCGGGCAGAAAAGAGCATGATGGTGCAAAGCGCAAGGCAAGATCTCGGTTCGGGCCCGCCCTTCACAAAATTTCGAACACCGGGCGCGGCCACTTTGTCCATGCATGCGGTTATTCTGCGGTGCAACGGCATGAAGCGCTGTTAACATTCGTGAACGCTACGGGCCGCCGGTCATGGCTGCAGATACGAAGAGTTCCGGCGCTATGGATGCCAGCGCTGGACCAGCCTTCAGTGCCCCCTACGCCCCATCCGACGAGGCACTGGCGGTCGCCCTCATGGCCCATGCGAGCCGCGGGGCGGCGGAAGAACGGCGCATCGACGCCTACGCCAGGCGTCTCATCGAGGGCATCCGGGCCCGGGCCGGCGGCCTCGGCGGGATCGAGGATTTTCTGCACGCCTATTCGCTGTCCACCAAGGAAGGGCTCGCGCTCATGGTGCTGGCGGAGGCGCTGCTGCGAGTGCCCGACGCAGCGACCGCCGACCGGCTGATCGAGGACAAGCTCGCGACCGGCGACTGGTCGTCCCACCACGTGCGATCGAACGCCCTCTTGGTCTCGGCCTCGGCCTGGACGCTGGGACTGACCGCCCGCATCATCCACCCCGGCGAGACCCCTGGCTCGATCCTGGAGAGCCTCGTCAAACGTCTGGGCCTTCCCGCCGTGCGCGCGGCCACGCGCCAGGCGATGCGGCTCCTGGCCTCGCATTTCGTCCTCGGCCAGACCATCGAGGAAGCGCTCGCGCGCGCCCGCATGCATCGTGCCCTGCGCTATTCCTTCGACATGCTCGGGGAGGGTGCACGCACGGCGGCCGACGCCGAGCGCTATTTCACCTCCTACGCGCATGCGATCGATGCCATCGGCGCGAGTGCCGGCAATGTCCTACCGCCCGACCGCCCCGGCATTTCGGTCAAGCTCTCCGCCTTGCATCCGCGCTTCGAGCCGCTCTCGCGCGATCTGGTCCTGGCCGAACTGGCGCCGCGAGTGCTCGAGCTCGCGCGCAGGGCGCGCGCCCGTGACATCAACTTCACCGTCGATGCCGAGGAAGCCGACCGTCTTGAGCTCTCGCTCGAGGTGATCGCCGCCGTCCTCAGCGACTCCTCGTTGCGCGGCTGGAACGGCTTCGGGGTCGCGGTGCAGGCCTATCAGAAGCGCGCGCCCGCGGTGGTCGACTGGCTGGGTGAAACCGCGCGCGCGCTCGAGTGCCGGTTGATGGTGCGGCTGGTAAAGGGCGCCTATTGGGACACCGAGGTCAAGCGCGCCCAGGAGCGCGGGCTCTCCGACTATCCCGTGTTCACCCGCAAACCCATGACCGATCTTTGCTTCGCCGCATGCGCGCGCAAGCTGCTCGCGGAGCGCGAATGGCTCTACCCGCAATTCGCCACCCACAACGCGCTCACGGTGGCGAGCGCGATCGAGGACGCCGGCGGCGTGGAAGGCTATGAGTTCCAGCGCCTCTACGGCATGGGCGAGGTGCTCTACGACCTGTTGCTCGCGGATCACCCCGGGGCGGCCTGCCGGGTCTACGCGCCGGTCGGGGGTCACCGCGACCTTCTCGCCTATCTGGTGCGGCGCCTGTTGGAGAACGGCGCCAACTCTTCGTTCGTCTCGGTCGCCGCCGATCCTTCGGTGCCGGTTGCGTCGCTTCTCGAACGCCCGCAGAACCGGATCGGCGAGCCGCGCTACGCGCGCAATCCGAAGATCCCGTTGCCGCGCGACCTCTACAGCCCGGGGCGGCGTAATTCCTCAGGCATCGAATTCGGCGACCGGGCAAGCCTAGCCGCCCTGCTCGCGGACATCCGCAATGGCGCGATGCCGGGAGAGGCCGCCCCGCTCATCGATGGCGGCGCGCGTGCCGGCATCAAGCGGGAGGTCCGCTCGCCGATCGATGCCAAAGTGATCGGCCGCGTCGAGGAGGCCAGTGACGCGCTCGCGCCAGCCGCCATGGCGGCGGCGCAGTCGGGTTTTGCCCGATGGGCACCGACGCCGATCGCCATCCGTGCCGCCGCGCTCGACCGCGCGAGTGATCTCCTGGAAGCGCGACGCGGCCGGCTGATCGCGCTATTGCAAGCCGAGGGCGGCAAGACGCTCGAGGATAGCGTGGGTGAGGTGCGCGAGGCGGTGGATTTCTGCCGCTATTACGCGCTCGAGGCGCGCCGCGCGCTCGTGCCCAAACGCTTGCCCGGCCCGACCGGTGAGAGCAACGAGCTGCGCTACCGCGGCCGCGGCGTCTTCGTCTGCATCAGTCCATGGAATTTTCCGCTCTCGATCTTTCTCGGCCAGATCGCGGCCGCCCTCGTTGCCGGCAATAGCGTCGTGGCGAAGCCCGCCGAGCAGACGCCGCTCGTCGCCGCCGAGACGGTGCGCATGCTGCATGAGGCGGGGATCCCGCCGGGCGCGCTGCACCTTCTCCTGGGCGATGGCCGTGTCGGTGCCGCGCTCGTCGCGGATGCTCGCGTCGCCGGGATCGCGTTTACCGGCTCGACCGAAGTGGCACGCGGGATCAATCGCGCGCTCGCGGCCAAAGATGCGGCGATCGTGCCGCTGATCGCCGAGACCGGCGGCATCAATCCGATGATCGTCGACGCCACCGCATTGCCGGAGCAAGTCACCGACGACGTCATCACCTCGGCCTTCCGTTCCGCCGGCCAGCGTTGCTCGGCGCTGCGGTTGTTGTGTTTGCAGGAGGACGTCGCCGACCCCGTGCTCGAGATGATCGCGGGCGCTGCGCGCGAGCTTCGGCTCGGCGATCCGCGTGAGCCGGCGACCCATGTCGGGCCGGTGATCGACGCCGACGCGAAGGACAAGCTCGACCACTGGATCGCCGTCAATGAGAAACAGGGGCGTGTGCGCTTCCGCTGGGACCGGTTCAACCCCTTGCCGGCGAACGGAACCTACGTGCCGCCGACCATCATCATGCTCGAACGCGCGAGCGACCTCCGCGAGGAAGTGTTCGGGCCAATCCTGCACGTCGTGCGCTGGCGTGCCGACGAGCTCGACCACCTGCTCGACGAGATTGCGGCCAGCGGCTACGCCCTCACGCTCGGCATTCATTCCCGCATCGACGCTACCGTCGAGCACGTCGCCGGCCGTCTTGCCAACGGCAATGTCTACGTGAACCGCAGCATGATCGGAGCGGTGGTCGGCACCCAGCCGTTCGGAGGCACGGAGCTGTCAGGCACCGGACCGAAGGCGGGTGGCCCGAACTACGTGCGGCGGTTCGCGACCGAGCAGGTGGTGACCGTCAACACCGCTGCTGCCGGTGGAAACGCCTCGCTGCTCGCTTCGGAGGATTAGCCGGCCCGCAACCGCAAGACATTGCCTCAGGCAGCCCTCGAGCGTCCGCTGTCCGACATTACGAAAATATTAGTTGTCGGCGGCGTTCTTACGCCCCGACCTGCACCTAAATAAGTAAAGACGGGCATTTTGTGGCCCGCCGGGCATTGCCTCGGGACCAGGAGAGGCGGTGCAAACATAGTGTGTTGCGTACAAGTTGAGTCCAGTGAGCGAGCGTAGGCCGGCGTCGCCATCTGGCGGCGTCGGCCTTATTCGCTTCAGGTCGTCCCGGCCATGATCGGTCCATAATCATTGACACCATTTCGGGAGTTGGCGGTATTCTGATCGGCATGACTGATTCGCTCGATCGCCTCTATGCGGCAGTGCTCGCCGCTCGAACAGCCGATCCAGCCACGTCGCGGACGGCACGGTTGCTGCGTTCCGGCCGTAGCAAGATGGCGAAGAAGCTGGCCGAGGAAGCGGTCGAGGTGGTGATCGATGCCATGCACGGCGATTCCGGGTCGGTCGTGCGCGAGAGCGCCGATCTGCTTTACAATCTCGTCGTGCTCTGGGTCGCCTCCGACGTCCATCCCAGGGAAGTGTGGCTGGAGATGGCGCGGCGCGAGCGGCTGCTCGGCATCGCCGAGAAGCTTCCGAAGGAGCGTCCCGAGGCGCCATTGCGGCGCAAGGTCGTGGCTCTTGACCGCAACCGCGCTCGCAAACGGCGCTGACGGCGGGCGCCGCGCGCGCCCTCGGCCCGCCCGAGAGCCGCTTTTACCGCATTTCGGACATCTTTGACTGCGCAAGTCGAGCCGATCCGGCTAGCATGGCCGACGGGGACGACGAATGGGGTTGAGCGCCGCTGATCCGCCCAAGGCGGAATATGTTCTGCGCAAGCCTAGCTTGCTCCGCCGTCTTTACGACTGGTGCATCGCCGCCGCTGACAAGCCGCACGCGACGTGGCTGATGGGCGCCGTCTCGTTCGTGGAAAGCTCGTTCTTTCCGGTTCCCCCCGACGCCATGCTGGTTCCCATGGCGCTCGCCCGGCCCGACAAGGCCTGGTTCTACGCCACCGTGTGCACAGCGACCTCGGTGGCCGGCGGCGTGCTCGGCTATCTGATCGGGGCCTGGCTTTACGATTCGGTCGGCCTGTGGCTCATCGGGCTTTACGGCTACGGCGACAAGGTCGAGGCGTTCCGCGCCGCCTACGCGCAATGGGGCGGGTGGATCATACTCATCAAGGGGCTCACTCCGATCCCCTACAAGATCGTGACCATCGCATCCGGGTTCGCCGGTTACAATCTATTGTTGTTCGTGCTGCTGTCGATCGTCGCGCGTGGCATGCGGTTCTATCTCGTGGCGTTCGTGCTCAACCGCTACGGCGTGCAGGCACGCGCCATCCTCGAGGAGCGATTGGGTTTCTGGGTGACGGTTGCCGCGGCGGTGCTGGTCGCCGGCATCATTGCCGCGCTCTATGTGTTTTGATTGTTCCAGATCTCTTCTGCTGGTTCCATTGGTGCTCGCCGTTCCCCAATTTTGCCACCGCCCATGCGCAGCCTGCGCGTGGCCGTGATCTCAACGGAACCGTCATGAGCAGCCGGCCGGGAACAATCGGTGGGTTCAGCGCGGCGGCGATGGCGCTGGCGGGCGGCTGCGCGCTTTTGCTGTCCTGGCCCGTACTGACCCAGGAGGTCCAGTCGCCGGGTCCCCGTCCAAGTCAGGAGCAAAACCGGGCTCCAACCGAGAGCCCGGCCGCTCCCAGCTTCTTTCCCGTCCCGTCCTTGCTGCCGAATCTCGGACTGCAGCCGTCCTCGCCGCCAAATCCTGCGCCCCAGCCCGGCATGGTCGAGACGTTCGGTCGTTGGCTGGAAGAGGGAACGACCAAGTTCAAGTCGAACATGGAAGACGCGCAGGCGACTTTCGATAAATTGGGCAATCAGACCCTCGATGCCGCCAAAGACGCCACCGGTGCCGTGATCGGATTGCCGAATGCCCGCGTCCTGACCGCACACGAGCGCTGCCTGCCGGCGCGGAACGGCAGCCCAGATTGCCAAGCGGCGGCCGATGCGCTCTGCCGCGGCAGGGGATTCCAGGGCGGCAAGAGCGTCGACACGCAGTCGGAGCTCAAATGCCCGGCCAAGGTCCTGCTCGAGCGCCGTACTCCGAGCGAAACGAACTGCCCGACGGAGATTTTCGTCACCCGCGCGATGTGCCAATGAATCTCCACGCCCTGCTGCTCGAGCGCGCGGCTGCCGATCGGCCCGTCACCGTGGGCGTGATCGGAGCCGGCAAGTTCGGCACTATGTTTCTCGCCCAGGCGCGCCTGACCCGCGGGATGCATGTCGTCGCCGTCGCCGATCTTGATGTCGCGCGCGCCTTGCGCCAGCTTCGCACCGCCGGATGGAGCGACGAGGCGATTTCGGCGCCGTCGCCCGGCGACGCGCTCAAGACCGGAGCCACGCATGTCACGCCGGATGCGCCGGCGCTGATCGCGTTCCCCGGTATCGAGGTGATCGTCGAGGCGACCGGCGTGCCCGGCGCCGGCATCCGCCATGCGCTCGCCGCCGTCGCCCACGGCAAGCATATCGTCATGGTCAATGTCGAGGCCGACGCGCTTGCTGGTCCGTTGCTTGCGCGCAAGGCGAAGAGCGCGGGGGTCGTCTACAGCCTCGCCTGGGGCGACCAGCCGGCGCTGATCTGCGAGCACGTCGACTGGGCGCGCGCCTGCGGCTTCACCGTGGTCGCTGCCGGCAAGGGCACGCGCTACGAGCCGCACTATCACCGCTCCACCCCCGACACGGTGTGGGACATCCTCGACAAATATCTGTCGATCACAGACCGCAATTCGATCAACCCCAAGATGTTCAACAGCTTCGTCGACGGCACCAAGTCCGGCATCGAGATGACTGCGGTCTGCAACGCCACCGGGCTGCTGCCTCAGCGCGAGGGCTTGGGCTTTCCACCGGCGACGCGCTTCGAGCTCGCCGAGGTGTGCAAGCCGAAGTCCGCCGGCGGGACGCTCGAGACGGCCGGCGTCACCGAGGTGGTCTCGTCGGTCTACCGCGACGGCCGCGACGTGCCGCATCATCTCGCGCTCGGCACCTACGTGGTGTTCGAGGGCGAGAGCGACTACGCGCGGCAATGCTTCAAGGAATACGCGATGCTGCCGGACAAGAGCGCGCGCTATGCCGCACTGTACCGGCCGATCCACATGATCGGGCTCGAGCTCGGGGTCTCGATTGCCAGCGCCGCGCTGCGCAAGGAGCCGACCGGAGCACCTAACGGCTTCCGCTCCGACGTCGTCGCCACCGCCAAACGCGCGCTCGCGGCCGGCGAAGTGCTCGACGGCGAGGGCGGTTTCTGCGTCTGGGGCAAGCAGGTTCCGGCCGAGCGTTCGCTCGCCGAGGGCCTCCTGCCCCTCGGCCTCGCGCATGAGGTCCGGCTCAAGCGAGCCGTGGTGGAGGGCGAATGCCTGAGGTGGAGCGACGTCACCTGCGACGAGAACGATCTCGCCGTGAAGGTGCGCCGCGAAATGGAAGCGGCATTCGGCCGGCCGAATATGCGGGCCGCTCAGCGCTGACTCGGGCTACGATTCCGGAACCCCGGTGATGCGAATCCCGGCGCCACCCGGCACCTTGTAGCGGCGGTTGATGGCGATGAGCACCGAAGTCAGCGCCTCGGCCGCGGCGGAATTGGCGATGGGGCCGGCATAGAGTCCGCGCAATCCCATGTCCGTGCACAGGCCGATCACGACTTCGCAGGCACCGCGGTCGTCACCGCAGACCAGCACGTCGCAATCAACCGTATGCGCGAGATCCTCGAGGTGTTGCGCGGCGACGTTCTGAAAGGCCGAGACGACGCGCACGCTCTGGCCTGCGAGCTCTTGGATCGCCGCGACGGCGGAGCGGCCGTCGGGAAGCTGCACGACGCTCACCTTGGGCGGATTGAGCGGAACGGTGGAGTCGACCAGAATCTTGCCCTGCAGCCGGTCGAGCACCTCTTGCACGGTCGTGTGCTGCGCGACGTAGGGGACGGTCAGAAACACGATTTCTGCGGCGGTTGCCGCGGTGCGGTTGTCGGCAGCCGCGATCGGCTTTCCAAGCCGCGCCGCCAGCTCCGACGCGGCGGCGCGCGCCTTGTCCGCATCGCGCGAGCCGACCGTGACCGTGTGGCCGGCCGCGGCGAGACGCAAGGCTACCCCGCTGCCGAGCGCTCCGG
>JBAUOM010000121.1:0-3891 GCA_049579765.1 Xanthobacteraceae bacterium | reverse complement strand
TTTCCGAAAACCGCTGCACACTTTTCGGGATCATGCTTTAGGACGGTCTCCACGTCGCGGCCATCTTCGTTGCGCTCCGCCGCCGTCAAGGCGGGTCTCGGCCAAATGCGACTTGCTGCTCTCCCGGGATCGGAATTTCAGCGCGCGGACGCCGATCCGTCGCCGCGCATCGTCTCGAGCACGCGCGCGAGCCGCTCCGCGAACACGGCGGCCGGGATCGGCAGATTGCGGGCGCGCAGCTGGCCTAGCACCAGGTTCGCGCGCGGGACGTCGCGGTCGTCGATGTCGCGGGCGACGAGGCCGAGCTTGTTGTTCTCGGGCAGCGTGCCGATCCGGATCTGGAAGGAGATCAGGTTGGCGTGGGTCACCAGTCCGCGCAGGAACTCGAACGAATTCGATTCGGCTGCGAGCTTGAAGCTGATGCCGCTGCGCGCGCACACCTCCTCGAGCAGCTGCCGGCCGCCCAGGCTGCGTTCGGGCAAGGCCACGGGATAGCCTGCGCAATCGCGCAGCCTGATCGTACGCCGGGACGCGAGCGGGTGGCCGGCGGACATCACCGCGACGACGCGCTGCTCCAACGTCATCAGCGGCTGGAAGTTGGGGACGAACGGGGGACGAAAGACCAGCACGAGATCGACCTCGTAGGCCGCGAGCGCGCTCATGGCCTGCTCGTGGTCGAGCACCTTGACGTCGAAGCTGACCAGGGGATGGCGGGCGCGAAACTCCGCGATCATGCGCGGCAGGAAGTCGAGCGCCAAGGCCTGGCTGCAGGCGATGCGCACGGTGCCGCGGCGCAAGCCCTTGAGGTCCTCGATCTGCGACTTCATGCGCTCGACGCCGCCGTCCTGCTCGCGCAGGTAATGGACGAAGACTTCGCCCGCCGCCGTGAGCCGCACGCCGCGCGGCCGGCGCTTGAACAACTGCGCGCCCAGCTCTTCTTCGAGGTCCATGATTCGCCGGTTCACGGCCGAGGCCGTGACGTTGAGGTGATCGGCGGCCTTGCGGATCGAGCCCGTGCGCGCGACCTCGTCGACGTACCGCATGATGCGCAAGTGCTTCATCGCAAGAACCAACTCGGCGAGTGGTGCCGCTCCGGCATCACTCTAGCAAGAAATCAGCGGCAGATGTGAGCACCGACCTGCGTTAGGCTCCCGACAGGCACGTCGCTTGCACCACAAAGGATGTGCGTGCCGACGCCACGCTCGCGTGGCGGACGGCCGGGGCGGCGCAAGGCTCTGATCAAAGATTGAGCTGCGTCCGCCCAAGAAAGATGCAGTTCAACGAGAGAGGTTCTTTCCCGTCTCTCTTGGCGCCGAAAGCCGGACGCGGCGCCGCTTGCGCAACCAACCAGGGGCGATGACAGGAGTGCTGCAATGAATTCGAAGGTGAACCGTCCAGGCCGGCGATCCGTGCTGCTTGCGCTGCTCGGCGCCATCGCGTTGGCCGCGCCGCTCGGCGTTGCGGCACCGGCCGACGCGCAGACCAGGCTCAAGCTGGTGCTGAACTGGAAATACCAGGGTCCGCAGGGCATGTTCTTCCTCGCCGAGGACCGCGGCTACTACAAGGCCGAGGGTCTGGAGGTGACGCTCGACCAGGGCAACGGGTCGGGCGCAGCGGTGCCGCTGGTGGCAAACGGCACCTACGACGTCGGCTTCGGCGACATCAACGCGCTGATCGAGCTCGCGGCCAAGAAGCCCGACGACGCACCGATCGCGGTCTACGTCATGTTCAACCAGCCGCCGTTCACCGTCGCGGTGAAGGCCGACAGCCCGATCAAGTCGCCGAAGGATTTCGAGGGCAAGACGCTCGGCGGCGCTGCCAACGACGGGGCGCTGAAGCTGTTTCCGGCCCTGTGCAAGATCGCAAAGATCGACTGCAGCAAGGTCAAGATCACCAACTTCCAGCCGAACCTGCGCGAGCAGATGCTGATGCAAGGCCAGGTCGACGGTGTCTTCGGCTACGTCAACACGATCCGCTTCTCGGCCAAGCTGATGGGCGTGGAGGAGAAGCAGCTGCGCTACATCAACTACGGCGACTACGGCATGGATCTCTATTCCAACGCCATCATCGTCTCGAAGAAACTGGTGAAGGAGAAGCCGGAGGCGGTGAGGGGCCTCGTGCGCGCCATCAACAAGGGCATTCTCGACTCGCTCAAGGACATCGACGCGTCGGTCGCCGCCGTCGCCAAGCGCGAGCCGCTGATCAAGGTCGCGGTCGAGCGCGAGCGTTTCGTGCAGACCCTCAAGGACGAGATGAACCACCCCGAGATCGCCAGGATCGGGCTGGGCAACGTGGACACCGCGCGCCTCAAGAAGTCGATCGACATCCTTGTTGACGCCAACAGCCTTCCGCGCACGCCGTCGGTCGACGAAATCTTCACGCCGGCGTTTCTGCCGCCCACCGAGGACCGGCCGAAGAAGCTGTTCTGAATGCCACGCGGTCCGCTCCCTCCCGGGGCGGACCCCGCCCGTACGTGCGGGCGAGGGAAGAAGCGGCCATGGACTTGATGCTCGAGGGACGGGTCGCGCTGATCACCGGCCCCGCCAAGGGGATGGGCGCCGCCATCACCCTGGCGTTCGCGGCGGAGGGCGCGCGCCTCGCCTTGGCCGGGCGCGATACCGCGGCGATCGAACCCATGGTGGCGCAAGCCAAGGCGGCGGGCGGCGATGCGATCGTCGTGCATTGCGACGTCACCCGGGCGGATGAGTGCCAGGCCGCCGCGGCAGCGACCAAGCGCGCTTACGGGCGCATCGACATCCTGGTGAACGTCGCCGGCGGATCGGGACCCATCGGCAAGACCGGCGTCGAGACCACGCCGCAGGAATTCGACGACATCGTCACCCTCAACATGAACGGCTGCTTTCACACCATGCGCGGCGTGCTGCCCACGATGATGGCGCAGCGCTACGGCAAGATCGTCAATGTCGGCGGCACCTTCGGCCTGCGCGGGCGGGCGGGGCGCATGGCCTATTCCGCCTCCAAATGGGGCTTGCGCGGCATCACCAAGAGCTTCGCGCTCGAGGTCGGCGCCTACAACATCAACGTCAACTGCGTGGCGCCGGGCATGGTCGACGGCCCGCGCTTCCGCGACAAGGTCTGCGCCGACATGGCGAGCCGTCTCGGCATCACGGTCGACGAGGCGGCCGAGCGCCATGCCGCCGACTACGCGCTCAAGCGCACCTCGACCGACGTCGACGTCGCCAATGCCTGCCTGTTCCTCGCAAGCGACGCCTCGCGCCAGATCACCGGCGTCGACCTGCCGGTCGACGGCGGCTGGGCGATGCTGTGAGCGCGCAGATGAGCACGGCCGATCTCGTCATCAGCGGCGGCACGGTGGTGTCGCCCGATTGCGCGATCGAGGCGAGCATCGCCATCGCCGACGGCCTCATCGTCGCGGTCGGGTCCGCCGCGGCGATGCCGCCGGCGCGCGAAACGCTCGACGCGCGCGGGCTGCACGTCCTGCCCGGCGCCATCGACGTGCACGTGCATTTCCGCGATCCCGGCTATCCGCACAAGGAGGACTGGCAGACTGGTACGGCGGCGGCGGCGTTCGGCGGCGTCACCACAGTGTTCGACATGCCCAACACCGTCCCGCCGACCGGCACCGCCGCGGCACTGGCCGACAAGCACCGCATCGCCGCCGCCGGCGCGCATGTCGACTTCGGACTCTATGGGCTGCTCGGTGAGGACACCATCGCGCACGTGTCCGCGCTGGTCGAGGGCGGCGTCATCGGCTTCAAGCTCTATATGGGCAATACCTTCGGGAAGATCCCGTGCCCATCGACCGGGGCGATGCTGGAAGCCTTCGAGGTGGTGGCGCCGACCGGCAAGCGCGTCTCGCTGCACGCCGAGACCAATTCCATCATGGAGCGGCGCGAGGCGCGCATGCGC
>JBAUOM010000120.1:0-2024 GCA_049579765.1 Xanthobacteraceae bacterium | reverse complement strand
GGCGGCCCGGGCACCGGGTCGCTCGCGGCCGCCAGCAGCGCGAACAGCTTCATCGCCATGAACATGTTCTGCGCGTCCGAGCAGCTGCAATTGTCGCAGCCCAGACCGATGCGCACGCCGGCATCCTGCAGGGCACGGATCGGCGGTATGCCGCATTTCATCTTCAGATTGCCCTGCGGGTTGAGCACGACGCCGGTACCGGTCGCCGCCAGCAGATCGATCTCGTCGCGCGCCAGCCAGACGCTGTGCGCGAGATTGAGCAGCGGGCCGAGATTCCCTTCGGCGGCGAGCCGCCTGATCAGCGAGCCGCCGTGCTCGGGCAGGGTGAGGCGGGCCTGCAAGGCCATGCCGCGCGACTCGTAGATGTGGGAATAGACGGGGATGTCGTAGCGGCGGGCAAGCTCCATCGTGCGCGTCATCAAAGCGGGGGAGCAGCGCTCCGGCGCGGAGGGACCGAGCGCCCAGTGCACGCGCGGCCGCGGCGGCGCCTTCAGGCACGTCGCCTCGAAATGCCCGAGCAGGTCGAGCTCGCGCTCCGGCTCGGCCGCGGTCGAGAGGAGGGGATGCAGGTCCTGCGGAAAGATATCCTTCCAATAGGGGATGGTCTCGAGGCCTTTGCGATCGGCATATTGCAGGCTGAATACGACGCGGATGCCGATCTCTTGGTACGCCCGCATGACCGCGTCGAGATGCCGGTCCTCGAACGGGTAAAGCGTCAGCATGTCCTGGATGGTGGTCATGCCCGAGCGCAGGCACTCGAGCGCGCCGAGCAGCGTGCGGGCGCGGACCTCCTCCACCGAGCGGGGCGGATATTGCGGCGGCAGCGCATAGAGGCGCCAAGTCTCGAGCGGCACCTCCTCCAACGTGCCTTTGGCCAGCACGTCATGCGAGTGATAGTGGGCGTTGACGAAGCCGGGCAGGACAAGATGGCCGCGCGCGTCGAGCTCGTCGATCGGCGCGCCGGCAACGGGAGCAAAGTTGGCCGCGATGCCGACGATCGTGTCGCCGGCGACCGCGATGTCGCGGGTCTCCGGCTGGTGCCAATCGCCCGCGGGCAGCATCGCCCGGCCGCCGCGGACGATCAGCGTGGTGCCATGCGGGATCGGCTCGAGAGACATGCGGTGGCTGCCTGAGGTCGCTAATTCAGCGGGATGCGCTCGTCGCGCGGCGGGAGGAAGCGGTCGTCGTAAATCTCGGTCGGCACTGGATGCGCGTCAAGCCGAACGCTTTGGCGACTTGGCCGAAGAGGATCGCGACCGTAGGCGCCGATAACGTTCTTGCGTGCAGTCGCAGTGGAGATCTGACGGCTGCCTGGCCAGGCCAGTGGCTCCGCCTCGATGTCGAGCTTGGCGAGACTGTCGTGTTTGCGAGCGACGCCATGAAAAACTCCCAAGTTACAAAGCGGTATGGCGGATTCCGACGAGGACCGCGATCTCCCAAGCAGCCCCCTCATGTACCCGCCGTCCATGAGCGCACATGCAAGGCTCGTGCCTGGAAGCCTTGCGCAGGGCCTTCGGCCGCCAACGCCACCTCGGCGCTCGGCAATCCGCCGAAGCGTCGTTCGCGACGACGGAAATCGGCGATGGCCGCGGCCAGATCGTGTGCGCCGAAGTCGGGCCACAAGGTGTCGAGAAAGCAAAGCTCGGCGTAGGCGCATTCCCACAACAGGAAATCCGACAGGCGTTTTTCGCCGCCGGAGCGGATGAGAAGATCGACGTCGGTCCGGGTTTCGTTCCCGACGAGCATCCGGCCGAAGTCTTCACGCGATAGCGTACGATCGGCGAGCCAGCGCGCGGCGGCCCCGGCGATGGCGTCGCGCGACGAATAGTCGATCGCGATCCGCAGATCGAGCCGCCGGCCGGCGGCCGACGCCTTCTCGGCCGCGTGGATCGCGCTGCCCAAGCCGTCCGGCAACCGGTCGCGACGGCCGATGATCGTGAGCCGGATGCCGTTGTCGACGAGGCGCTGAACTTCGGAGATGAGGTAATGTCGCAGTAGCGCCATCAATGCGCTCACCTCGGCCC
>JBAUOM010000119.1:0-3252 GCA_049579765.1 Xanthobacteraceae bacterium | reverse complement strand
ATGCGACACCTGCGCGCGCGCCTGGGGCACGACATCCAGGACGGCGTCGAACGAAAGATGCCGGCGCCCAAGGCGCCGAGCGGCCTCTCGCACGAGGGCGTCGCCGATTCCCGCTCCGAGCACCGGCGCATCCGCCGGCAATCGCGTCGACGAAAGGACCAGCATCGCCCCGTCCACGACGGTATGGATTTGCCGCTCGGCGAACCATTGCGCCACCATCCGCCACTCGGCCTCGCCGCCTTCATCCGCGTCGCGTCCAATCATGCGCGCAAGGCGCGCGCGCGAGGCCTCGATCGTCTTGGCACGCCCGTCGGCGGTCGCCATCTGGTCGACCCCCTCGGGCAGTTGACCGAGAATGCGGTACACGTCGGCCATGGTCGCGAAGTTTTCGTTGATCAGCGACGACCAGCGGCCGGCGAAAGGTGCGCGCTCGGCCACCGACATCACGAAGCTGCGCACGAGACCGGTATAGACGAGCTCGCCAGCGGCAAGTCGCTCCGCATCGGTGTAGCCGCGTGCGGCCACCGCGCCGTCCACGACCGGCACCACGTCGGTGGTTGTCGAGCCGATGTCCACGAGCAAGGCCGTGCGTAACACGCGGGCGACGAGCGAGGCGCTCGCGAACCAGTTGGCCGAGGCGATGTCCTCGACGTGCCGCGGCGCGGCATGCGGCGCGATGAAGCCGGCGCGTCCGGCATAGAGCACGACCTCATGCGGTGCGAGCTCGCGCACCGCCAGTTCGGAAAGAGCTTCGACGCCTTCGGCGCGGGAGGAGAATGTGTCCGCCAACTCGCCCGTCATGGTGACGGCGTGAAGCGGAGCCGCGCCTATCCGTGCCTTTGCGTCCGCGAAAGCTTGCACCAGGCAGTCGAGGCCCAGGCGCAGCGGCGAGGCGACTTGAAGCGCGCCGACGACGCGGCCGTCCTCGACGCGGGCAGCCTTGAGATGCGCGCCGCCGACGTCCCATCCGATCACGCTGCGCATGTCCCCGTTCCCTGTGATGCCTGTGATATCTTCATACCACTGGGGGTCGTCACGTTCCCTCGCAATCGGGACATGCGCTAGAAATTATAGCGCGGCGCCTGTTCTGAGGCGAACCGGTCGCCGGCACGTGCGCTTGTCATCGCTTCCCGCAACTGGGCAGTGCCATGGAGATCATTCCCGTCGTCGACCTCAAGGGGGGCGCCGTGGTTCGCGCCCGCATGGGGCGTCGCGACCTTTACCGCCCGATCGAGACGCCGCTGTCGCCGACCAGCGATCCCGTCGACGTGGCGCGCGGGCTTGTGTCGGTGCATCCGTTCGCCGCGCTCTATATCGCGGACCTCGATGCCATTGAGGGCAGGGGTGACAATCGCACTGCGCTGATGCGGTTGCGAGCGGAGCTTCCGCAGCTGACGCTCTGGGTCGACAGCGGCATTTGCGATCGCGGCCGCGCGCAGGACTGGCTCGATACCGGATGGGGACAGCTCGTATTGGGCAGCGAAACCCAGCGCGACGTCACCCTGGTTCGCCACTTCGCCGGCGATGCGCGCGTCACGCTGTCGCTGGATTTCCGCGGTCAGTCGTTTCAGGGACCGCCGGCGCTGCTGGAGGAAACCGGGTATTGGCCGCAAAAGGTGATCGTCATGACGCTGGCGCGGGTCGGCAGCGGCGCCGGCCCGGATCTGGACCGGCTGCACGGCATCCGCGCCGTCGCGTCGGGTCGACAGGTCTATGCGGCGGGCGGCATTCGCGATGCGGCCGACCTTCTCAGCTTGAAACGGGCCGGAATTGCCGGCGCGCTGGTTGCATCATGCCTTCACGACGGCCGCTTGACCGGCAAGGACATCGCCGCGCTCTGATCGCGCCCAGGCTTCTAAGCGGAACAAGCAAAAGCGCTCGCGCCGATTTCCCGCGCCGGCCGCACGCCCACGCAACCGGCGCCAACGAGAACGCGCGCGCTGCCGGCCAAGTCGACCAGATAGCGCTAGGCCGCGAATGGATGCTTGACCTGGTCGCGCTTGGCCACCACCTCGGAGACCTTGGGCTCGCCGTTGACGGCGCGCGCAATCGCTTCCTTGGTGGCGCGATAGTTGTAGTCCTGGATCTTCTTGTTGTCCTCGGCTTGCCAATGGATGAACACGCCGACGCAGATGAAGAGGTTTTCGGCTTCGTCTTGCGGGATGACGCCTTCGGCGACGCTGTCGGCGACCGCCTTGGCCACGGCGTGCTGCGCCGGCCCGAACATCTGCACGGCCTGCTTGGCGCCTTTGATCGTCACCTTGTTGAACAAGATGGTGGGGGGCTTACAGAGCAAATTCGGCGCCACGACTGCAAGCAGCGACGTGAACCCGTCCTTGTTGTTGGTCAAGGCATGGGCAAAAGCCGATTCCGCTGCGCTTCCACGCGGGCCCATGATGAGGTCGATGTGGGCCACTTCGTTGCCTTCACCGACGAGCGATTCACCGACGCAGAGTCCGTTCACCTTTGCCATCGCCATCTCCTCCCAAGGAAAACGAGAAATCCCTCTCCGAACGCCGAAGCCTCGGGCATTCGGCTGAACGGCTATCCTTGTTGTCAGCATCCGGCTCGAATACGGCCGGACCGGTTAGCCAGATAGCGGCGGACATGGTCCGCAGCGCAAAGTCAATCACTGTTGCGTGCCGACGGCAAGATGGTCCTCAAACGGTGGGCAAACAAAGTCGCGACCGTGAGATCGGCACTGGTTCCGGGATTGACGCCGGCCTGTTTGAGCCGCGCATCCCATCGCAAGAGATCGGGCAGCAGCGTGGCACTCCCTTCGCCCGACCGCATGCGGGCATGAAATTCGAGCGCGGTACGGCGTAGGTCCTGCGCTGCCGCCATGCGGTGCTTGCGGACCACGTGGCTATCCGGGAACTCCCCGAGGAATTCGAGATAGACCGCGAGCGTTGCCCACGTCCGGTCGGGCGAGCGCGACAAGGCGCTCACCAGGGCGGGTTCGCCCCGCTCGAAGATATCCTCGAAGATGCTGACATACTGGTGGGCGATGCGATCGCGTTGCGAAGCCTCGGCCATGGCCGCCCTGAGGCTTACCGTGGCAGGCAGCAAGACGTCGTGCCGCTCCGCTCGCCCGAGCCCTGCCGGCGCGGCGCGGGCAATGGCGCGGAAGGCAAGCGCGGCGTCTTGCACATCGAGGGACTCGAGCACCTGCGCGAGAGCGGCGCGCAAATCCGGTGAGCCACTTTCCGCCGCCGCGGCAAGCGGAGCGCAGAGCAGGACGATGCCCAGATT
>JBAUOM010000118.1:0-2310 GCA_049579765.1 Xanthobacteraceae bacterium | reverse complement strand
GAGCAGGATTGCGCGTCTCTACCACAAGCCCGTCGGCGAGATCGCCAAAGCGAACAACATCCAGGCGAGCACAACGCTCAATGTCGGCGATCGCCTGGTGATCCCGGGCGCCCAGGCAGCGGCTGCCAAGCCCAGCGCTGCAGCGCCGCCCGCGCAGGCAAAGCCGGCGGTATCGGCGGCGGCCAAGGGCGGCGAGCCCGTGCAGAGCGCGAGCGTGGTCGCGCCGGTGCCGGACAACTTGGACAAGGAAGCCGCCAAGCTGGCGGAAGGAACCGGCGCATTGCCGAAGTTCCGCTGGCCGGCGAACGGACGCATCATCGCGGGCTACGGGCCCACGACCAACGGCCAGCAGAACGACGGCATCAACATCGCGCTGCCGGAGAACACCCCGGTGAAAGCGGCCGAGGACGGCGTCGTGGCCTATGCCGGCAACGAGCTCAAGGGCTACGGCAACCTCGTCCTGGTGCGCCATCCCAACGGCTACGTCACCGCCTACGCCCACGCCAAGGAACTCCTGGTCAAGCGTGGCGATCAAGTCAAACGCGGGCAGGTCATCGCGCGCTCCGGCCAGACCGGCAACGTCAACGCGCCGCAACTGCACTTCGAAATCCGCAAAGGCGCCTCGCCGCTCGACCCGACCCGGTTCCTGAACGGCGCGTAGCGCCAGGGAGTAGCAAATAGCGAATAGCAAAAGTAGGAGCGGCGCCATTCGCGCTACTCGCTATTCGCCGTCAACCTCACGCCTAGCCTGCCCGCGAGATCCTGCACGTATTGCCAAGCCACGCGCCCCGAGCGCGCACCACGCGTGGTTGCCCATTCGAGCGCCTCGGGGTGAAGCTTGTCGTGCGCATGCACGATGCCGTAATGGGCCACATAGCCGTCGACCATCGCCAGGAATTCATCCTGGCTGCAGCGGTGAAAGCCGAGCCACAGGCCGAAACGATCCGACAGCGATACCTTTTCCTCGACGGCCTCGCCGGGATTGATGGCGGTCGAACGCTCGTTCTCCATCATGTCGCGCGCCATCAGGTGGCGCCGGTTGGAGGTGGCGTAGAACACGACGTTGTCCGGCCGACCTTCGATACCTCCTTCGAGCATGGCCTTGAGCGACTTGTAGCTCGTGTCTTCCGCTTCGAACGACAGATCGTCGCAGAACACGATGAAGCGGTAGGAGGCTCCACGTATCAGCGCCATCAGCTCGGGCAGGCTTTCGATGTCCTCGCGGTGGATTTCGATGAGCTTGAGCGACCCGTCGTTGCCCTTGCGCCGCCCGTGCGCGGCGTTGACCGCGGCGTGCGCGGCCTTGACCAGCGATGATTTCCCCATGCCGCGTGCGCCCCACAGCAGCGCGTTGTTGGCCGGAAGGCCGCGTGCGAAGCGCTCGGTGTTCTCGAGGAGCACGTCGCGCATACGATCGATGCCCTTGAGCAGCGACATCTCGACGCGATTGACCCTTGCGACCGGCACGAGCCGGCGCCCGTCCGGATGCCAGGAGAAAGCGTCCGCCGCTGCGAACTGCGGCGCCGCCGCTGCGCCGGGTGCGAGCCGCTCGAGCGCTGCGGCGATGCGCTCGAATGCGTGCTCGGAACCCGGCGGCGCGGCCGATATCCGCGGGCGCGAGGCGGCGGTCGAGGGACGTTTTCGGGCGCGTTTGGCCATGGTATGCGGGCGTGTGCGTGGCACCCTTAGCGGGGCTCCGGGAGGGCTGCAAGATCGCCGATGCGGAGGGCCGTTTCGGCGCGGCCCGGCAACGTTGCAATTGGGCCTGTGGCCGCTATAGTCCGCGCCGATTTCGCCAGCCGAACGCCGCGCTGGTGACAAGCTCGCCCGCCGACAGCCAGCACAAAGGACCGATAGATGCTCGTGACGCCCGCTTTTGCCCAAGCGAGTCCGTTCGGCGGCGACGGCCTGTGGGTGCAGTTGCTGCCTTTCGTTCTGATCTTCGTCATCATGTATTTCTTGATCCTGCGGCCGCAGCAGAAACGGGCGAAAGAGCACCAGGAACTGATCAAGAACTTGCGCCGCGGCGATACCGTCATTACCTCCGGTGGGTTGCTCGGCAAAGTGACCAAGGTCGTCGACGACGATCAGATCGAGGTCGAGATCGCGGACGGGGTGCGCGTGCGCCAGATGCGCACGATGGTCTCGGGCGTTCGCGCCAAGGGCGAGCCGGTCAAGGACGAGGGCGGCTAAAGCATGATCCCGAAAAGTGTGTAGCGGTTTTCGGAAAAGATCATGCTCAGACAAGAAGCTAGATCGGGATGACGATTCGAAGAAAAGTCATCCCGCTCTAGCGCGCATCGTGCTTGC
>JBAUOM010000117.1:0-2256 GCA_049579765.1 Xanthobacteraceae bacterium | reverse complement strand
AGCTTGGTCGTGGCCATCATGTCGACCTTGCCGGAGCCGAGCAGGGGAAGCGCGTCGACCACCCAGACTTCGGACGGGATCATCAGATCGGAGGCGTGCCGGGCTCTGGCGAAGGCCATGAATTCGGCGCGGGTCGCACCCTTGTGCTGGGTGAGGAGGATGAGCCGCTCGCCCTTGCGCAGATCGGGTGACGCCGCAACGGCCGAAAGCGCATTCGGCCACAGCTCGGATGCCAGCGCCTCGATTGCGGCGAGCGAGATCATCTCGCCGCCGACCTTGGCAAAGCGCTTGGCGCGCCCCTTGATGGCGATGAAGCCCTGCTCGTCGATGGTGACGATGTCGCCGGTGTCGTGCCAGCCTTCGGGCGGCGGCTCGAGCACACCCGGGTTTTCCATACGGAGATAGCCGAGCATCACGTTCGGCCCGCGCACATAGAGGCGGCCGCCTTCCTCGACTCCCTCGACTTTCTCCAGGCGCGCTTCCATGCCGGGCAGGACGCGTCCGACAGTGCCGAATTTGTTGAACATCGGCGTGTTCACGGCGAGCACCGGCGCGGTCTCGGTGACGCCGTAGCCTTCGAGAATACGCAGACCGAACTTTTCCATGTAGGTCCGCCGGGTCGTTTCCCTGATCGGCTCCGCGCCCGCCAGGATGTAGCGCAGCGAGCGGAAGTCGTAAGGGTGCGCCGCCCGCGCATAGCCCGCGAGGAACGTATCGGTGCCGAACATGATGGTGGCGTTCACGCCGTAGATCAGCTCCGCCACGGTGCGATAATGCAGCGGCGAGGGGTAGAGATAGATACGCACCCCGAAGACCAGCGGCAGCACCACGCCGACCGTGAGTCCGAACGAGTGGAACACCGGCAGGACGTTGAACACCTTGTCCTCGCGGCCGAAATCGATGCGGGCGGCGGCCTGCGCCGCGTTCGCCAGCATGTTGCGGTGAGACAGCACGACGCCCTTCGGCACGCCTTCCGAGCCCGAGGTGAACAGGATGGCGGCCCAGTCGTCGGGCTTGCGCGCGAGCAGCGGCTTGTTGGCGTTGAGAAGGCCGCGGATCTTGTCGCCGGCGGTGATCCCGGCGCGGATGTCCTCGAGATAGATGATCTTGACCTGCTTCTCGATCGCGGCGACGAGATTGCCGAAGCGGCCTTTCTCGATGAAAGTGCGCGAGGAGAGGATGGTATCGATCTGCGCCGCCCTGCAGGCGGCAAGGATGTTTGCGGCGCCGGCGCTGAAATTGATCATGGCGGGCACGCGCCCCGCCGTCATCAGGCCGAGAACGGTCACGACGGCGCCGTTCGCGTTCGGCAGCATGACGCCGATCGCGCGCCCGGGCGCGGCCAGCGGCATGAGCTTGGTGCCGAGAATGGCGGCGCCCACGAGCAGGCGTTTGTAGGTGAGCTCGCCGGTCAGCGGGTCCTCGACGGCGACCCGGTTGCGGCCGTGCGTGGCGGCGGCCTGGATCACCGCTTCGACGACCGTACGGTCGGTCGAGGTGGTGCGGAAAACGAGATCCGACATGATGGCGTAGAGCGCGGCGCCGGCTGCCAGCCGCCGCTTGCGGCCCTTGAGATCGGGGTCGACCGCGAGCTTCACCGGCTCGAGAATGGTGACCTTCACCTTGGGAAACCAGCGCCGGCGCACTTGGTTCTTGGACAGCCGGCTGAACGGCGTTTGCTCCAGGCCTTCGATGCGCACCGGCACGATCTCGGCGTTCGCCTTGTCCGCGATCAGGGCGGCGCCGTCATAAACCTTCATCAGACTGCCGGTGACGGTGATGCGTCCCTCGGGAAAGATGATCAGGGCATTGCCGGCCCTGACCGCCTCGATCAGGGAGCGCACCGCCATCGGCTTCAAGGGATCGAGTGGCAGGGCGTTGGTCAGCCCCACGAAGGGCCGTACCCACCATTTCTTGGCAATCGCGACGTCGATGGCGAAAACCGGCCGCCGGTTGCGCAGCGACATTGCGAGCCCGGCGTCGAGGAAGCTCACGTGGTTGAGCGCGATGATGACGTTGGGGCCGGCATTGTTGAGATGCTCGATTCCCCGCACCTCGATTCGAAACAGGGCGCGGTAGATGATCGAGAGCATATCGCTGAGCGCGCTCGACGGCATGGTGCGGCCGACGGCGGCCGCGACCACGAGGCTCGCGGCGCCGAGCAGCAGAAACAGCTGTGACGTCGTCATTCCGGCCGTCTGCAGCAACGCCACGATCACCGTGCTCCCCGCCATGAAGGCGGCATTGAGCACATTG
>JBAUOM010000116.1:0-2463 GCA_049579765.1 Xanthobacteraceae bacterium | reverse complement strand
TGCGAGCCGATGGCGAAGCTCACCGGCAAGGTCTGCCCGCGCTCGACGCAGCCGATGTAGCAATTCTTGAGGTCGGACGGCTGCGAGAGATTGGCGCGCATGGTACGGCGGTCGCGGAACATCAGGCGGCGGCAGCCGACATTGGTCCGCCCGGTCGCCGGTTCGACGCTGTAGTCGATGCCCGAGGAGATGTAGGGCGCGCCGTCGAGCTCGTGCTGGAGATGGAATGGCAGTTTGGTCAGGTCGATCGCGTCGCCCTCGATCACCACCTGATGCACCGGCGCGTCCGCCGACGGCACCTCGACGACCGGCTGTGGATCGTTCATCCGCCGCATGTATTCGTGGATCACGTTGCGCTCATCGGTGCCGAAGGCGGCGGCGAGCCGCTTGCGGCTACCCGACACCGCCGCCACCACCTCGTATTGCTCGGCGCCGACGCGCTTGAAGAGCTTCGCCTTCGGCGACGCCTCGATCGCCGCGCTGAGCTCGGCAAGCGAGACCGCTTCCTCGTGTACCTCCATTTCCCCGATGGCGATCAGCTTCTGGACGAAGGATCGCAGCCGGAACTTGTCGAGGTCGACGTTGCGGGCCGACATCGCCTGCGCGCCTCCCTATTTGTGCCCCTGCGGCAGCATTTCGCTCGACGAGTTTATCACGGCGTGAATGCTGCGGGCGTATTCGACCGCGCCGGTGATGTCCATGTCGAGCGCCGCGCGCGCATAGTCCTTGCAGCCGACGCGCGCCGGCCGCGGCGCCTGCATGATCTGCTTGCACAGCGCGTCCACCGCCGCGTCGACCTCGGCGGCGGGAAGAACTTCGCTCACGATGCCCGCCTCGCGCGCGCGCTGCGGGCTGATCACCGAGGTCGACCAGACCAGATAGGTCAGGGCCTTGCGCGGCACGCGGTCGACCAGCGCCGACATCACCATGGTCGGCATGATGTTGTGCGCCATTTCCGGGACCTGAAATTTAGCGGTGTCGGCGGCGAGCGTGATGTCGCAGACCGCAGCGATGGCGCAGCCGAAGCCGAAGGCGCGCCCGCGCACCACGCCGATCACCGGGATCTCGCAGCGCCGGAACGCGTCGTAGCAGTTGAACACCACGTCGTTGCGGCGGCGCAGCTCGAACGCTTCCGGCGGCGCGCCCGGCGGACGCTTGCCCATGGTCTCGCGGCCGACGCAGAAATCTTCGCCCGCGCCGCGCAGAACCACGATGTCCGCGCTCTCTCCGGCGCCGAGCAGGAGCTTGGTGAGCTCGACCGCCATGGCGTCGGAGGCGGCGTTCCCGATCTGCGGCCGGTTGAGTGTGATTTCCAGCACCGGGCCTTTGCGGGCGGTGAGAATTTCGTTCGACATGCATCTTCCTCCAAAGCGTTTCCCGGCCGTTCGCCGCGGCAGACGCGTCAACTCAATAAGCGAGAGCGGCCTGCGATGCCAGCGTAACCGTCCTTGCCTCGCAGCGCTGCCGACGTCCCCTCGGTTCTGCCGGCAGTCTTCCGCCAGACGCGCTCGGGGGTGACCGGCATGTCCATGTGCTCGACGCCGAACTCCCTGAGCGCGTCGACGACGGCATTGACCACCACCGCGAGCGCGGGCGTGGTGCCGCCTTCGCCGCCCGCGCGCACCCCCAGCGGATTGCTGGGGGAGAGCACCTCGCTGATCTCGGTGGTGAAGGGGAGGAGATCGCGCGCCCGCGGGATGGCGTAATCCAGGAATGAGCCCGAGATGAGCTGGCCGTCGTTCCCGTCATAGACGCAGCATTCGGAGAGCGCCTGCCCTATCCCTTGCGCGATGGCGCCGTGCGACTGGCCGTGCAATATGCGGGGATTGACCGCGCGGCCGACGTCGTCGACGGCGACATAGCCTGCGATCTCGACCGTCCCGACCTCGGGATCGATCTCGACCTCGCAGACGTGGCTGCCGTAGGGAAAGCCGCCGACGTCGACCGTATGGTCGCATTCGGCGGCCAACGGTCCCGTGAGCTCGGCGGGAAGGTCGTTGCGGATTTGGGCTTGGCGCGCGACCTCGAAAATGTCGATCGAACGATCGGTCCCTTTCACGGCGAACGCGCCGTCCGCGAACTCGATGTCGTGTTCGGCTGCTTCGAGCGCATGGGCGGCGATCTTCTTGCCCCGCGCGATGATCGCGTCCGAGGCCTTGCCCATCACGATGCCGGCGAGCCGCATGGAGCGGCCGGAGTGCGAGCCGCCGCCGACCGGAACGAGATCGGTATCGCCCTGGATCAGGTTGACGCAGTCGAAGGGCACCCCGAGCCATTCCGCCACGCACTGCGTGAAGCTGGTCTGATGGCCCTGGCCGCTCGACAGTGTGCCGATCGCGACGTCGACGCGGCCTTCGGGCAGGACCGTCACCTTGCTCCACTCGCGCGGTGCGCCGGTGGTGAACTCGACGTAGTTGGCGAGCGCGATGCCGCGGCGCCTGCCGCGCCGCGCGGCCGCCACGC
>JBAUOM010000115.1:0-1622 GCA_049579765.1 Xanthobacteraceae bacterium | reverse complement strand
CTCGACGATCTGGTCGGCCGCCTTGACCAGGACCTCGTGGTGGAGACCTCGATCGATCCCGCGCTGCAGGCGGCCGCCGAGAAGGCGCTGGTCGACGAGCTCGCGCTCAAGGGGGGAAAGCTCGACGTCGGCCAGGGCGCCGTCGTCGCCATGACGCCCGACGGCGCGGTGCGCGCGCTCGTCGGCGGCAAGAACTACGCCGAGAGCCAATTCAACCGCGCCGTCGCCGCCAAGCGCCAGCCGGGCTCCGCCTTCAAGCCCTTCGTCTATCTGACCGCGCTCGAGCGCGGGCTCACGCCCGAAACGGTGCGCGAGGACAAGCCGGTGGTGCTCAAGGGCTGGCGGCCGGAGAACTACCGGCACGAATATCACGGGCCGGTGACGCTCACCCAGGCGCTCGCACAGTCGCTCAACACCGTGTCGGTGCGGCTCACCCTCGAAGTGGGACCGGCCGCGGTGGCCAAGACCGCCTATCGCCTGGGCATCGCCTCCAAGCTCGACGTCAATCCATCGCTGGCGCTCGGCACCTCGGAGGTTTCGCTGATCGAGCTCGTCTCCGCCTATGCCCCGTTCGCGAACGGCGGCAATGCGGTGACGCCGCACGTGGTGGAGCGCGTGCGCAATCATGCCGGCAAGGTGCTGTTCGCGCGCAAGGCGCAAACGCTCGGCCGCATCGTAGAGCCGCGCTATGTCGCCATGATGAACATGATGATGCACGAGACGATCGTCAGCGGCACCGCGCAGAAGGCGCAAGCGCTGGGCTGGCCGGCCGCCGGCAAGACCGGCACGAGCCAAGATTTCCGCGACGCCTGGTTCATCGGCTACACCGCCCACCTCGTCGCCGGCGTCTGGGTCGGCAACGACGATTCCTCGCCCACGAAGAAGGCGACCGGCGGCAGCCTGCCGACGGAGATTTGGAGCCGGCTGATGAAGGTCGGCCATCAGGGCGTGCCGGTCGCGTCGCTGCCGGGACTTGCGGCCGGCGCGCCGATGGCCTCGGCGCTGCCTTCGCTGAACGTGCCGATGCCGCCGCTGCCGGTCGGCGGGCAGGCAAGCGCACAAGGCGGCGCGGCGGCGGGCGGATCGGCGGTCAGGCCGCAGCCCATCGATTCCGGCATCGACGGCTGGTTCCTCGACCGGCTGTTCGGCCGGCGCTGATTGGGCAGGCCATCGCGCATACCGAGACCGCTCGATCAGTTCTGTGGTTGTCGTCCCCGCGGAGGCGCGGGCCCATCGTGCCACCTACGCCGGCCGCTGGGATATGGGTCCCCGCTCCCCCCGCCTTCGCGGGGACAGGTTTCGCGGGGACGACAGCCGTGGTGTGCTAGGCTGGTTCACAATCCGGGAGCCCGGCATGAGGCTCGAGAAAAAAATCGCCATCGTCACCGGCGGCGCGCGCGGCATCGGGCTCGCGGTGGCCCGCCGTTTCGTCGCCGAGGGCGCGCGCGTCACCATCGCCGATGTCGATGCCGCGGCGGGTGAAGCTGCCGCCAACGCGTTCGGCGACAAGGCCCGCTTCATCGCCACCGACGTGGGCGACGCGCGCGCAGCCGAGCACGTCGTCGCCGAGACCTGCCGCGCCTTCGGCGATCTCGACATCCTCGTCAACAATGCCGGCATCA
>JBAUOM010000114.1:0-3151 GCA_049579765.1 Xanthobacteraceae bacterium | reverse complement strand
GCCCGCCAGCGTCCATTCGCCCAGGCTGCGCGCCGCCTGCCAGGCGTGAGCGGGCACGATCGCCTGCGGCCGTTCGCCGGCGACGAGATCGGGCCCCAGCGTCACGCGTTCGATCGGGCCGCTCGGGTCGGCGGCGATCGCGAGCTCGAGCGCTGCGCCGGCGTGATAGTGCCAGCCCTCGGCGGCGTCCACTTTGTGCCAATGCGAGCGCTCGCCGCGCGCGAGCAGGAAATAGATCGCGGTCGACGCAGCGCGCGCGCCGTCCACGGTACGCGGGTCGCGGAAGGTCTCGCAAAAATGTCCGCCCTCGGGGTGCGGCTTGAGATCGAGCAGTTGGATCACGTCGGTGGCGGACAGTGTCGGCATCGTGCTTCCCTGATCACACGAATAGGTAGTTGCTTTTCAATATTTGCAATCATAGGATGTCTGCCCGTCCCGGCGATCGCAACCGCTTCTGCCATGTTCGACCAGAGGAGGCGACACCATGATTCATGTGGCTCGTTGGACCCTTGCCAGCCTTGCAGCAGCGCTTTGTATTCTTTCGGCGACAGGACCAAGCGCGTATGCGCAAGCCGATTGGATCAACGCCCTGCGCCAGGGCGGCTACGTCATCGTCTTCCGCCATGGCGCAACCCACACGGACCAAGCCGACACCGATCCGCTCAATCTCGACAACGTCGCCCAACAGCGCCAGCTCAACGACGCAGGGCGCGCCAAGGCCAAGGAGATCGGCGAGGCTTTCCGCAAGCTCAAGATTCCCGTCGCCCAAGTTCATTCCAGCAGGTTCACCCGGGCAATCGAAACCGGCACCCTGATGGGTCTGGGCCAGGTGACGCCGTCGCCCGACATCAGCGAGGGCGGGCTGGTGGTGACGCCGATCGAGAACAGCCGGCGCGCCCAGGCGCTGCGCAGGCTCGCGACCACGGTTCCGCCTCCCGGCAGCAATGTCGTCGTCGTTACCCACAAGCCCAACATCCTCGATGCCTTCGGCAAGGACTGGTTCGACGTGCGCGAAGGCGAGGCGTCGGTGTTCAAGCCGGACGGCGGCGGATACAAGCTGGTGGCGCGGGTGCAGCCCGACGAGTGGGGCAAGCTGGCGCAGGCGGCTCCGAACTGACTTTGGTGATGTGATTGCGGAGCGTGCCGCGGGGCCTTCCCTTTAGAAGCAGGGGAGCTCCGACGCCATTGCCGTCAACTGCACGCCGTTCGCGTCAGGACCGGTTCTTGCGCTCGCGAATCTCGGCGAACACCTTCCACGCCGGGCTGCCTGCAAGCCCCACCGCCTTCGCCACCTCCGGCGCATCGGCGCGCAGGAACGGGTTCGCCGCCTTTTCCTCGCCCAGGGTCGACGGAATGGTCGGCCTGCGCGCAGCGAGAAGTTTTTCCACCTGCGCCGCGCGCGCGCGCAGCGCGGTGTTTTCGGGTTCGATCGTCTTCGCGAATCGAATGTTGGCCGCGGTATATTCGTGGCCGCAATAGACGCGCGTCTCGTCCGGCAAGGAGCGCAGCTTCAGCAGCGAATTCCACATCATTTCCGGCGTGCCCTCGATGACGCGCCCGCAGCCGATCGAGAACAGTGTGTCGCCGACGAAGGCAAGCTCGTCGGCGGGGAAGACGTAGCTGATGTGGCCGGCGGTGTGACCCGGCGTCTCCAACACGTAGCCTTCGAGCCCGCCGAGACGCACCTTGTCGTTCTCGCGCACGGTGACGTCGACCAGCGGGATTCGTGCCGCCTCGCCGTGGGGAGCGACGACGCGACAGCCATGGTGCTGCTTGAGCGCGGCGATGCCGCCGGTGTGATCGGCGTGGTGATGGGTGACGAGGATATCGCTCAGCCGCCAGCCCGTGGTCTCCAGCGCCGCCTCGATCGGCGCCGCCTCGGGCGCATCGATCGCCGCGGTCGCGCCGCTCTGGGGATCGTGCAGGAGCACGCCGTAATTGTCCTTCAGGCAGAGGAAGAGGTGAGTTTGCGCCGACATTCGATCGTCTCCGGGAGCCACGGACAGCATTGCTTAGTTAGGCGTCGGGGTCCATGGCCTGCAAGATCGCGGCCCCATTTCCGCGGCCTGTTGTGAGCGGCCGGCCGGGTCTCGCGCCCGGATGCTCCGACCAGGCTGGACGCCGCGGCCGGGCAAAACGACGCGAGGACAAATCCATGCTACGCTGCGGCATGTCCATCGATGTCGTCGATTTGCGCAATTTCTACGCCCAGCGGCTGGGCGTGGTGGCGCGGCGTTTCATCGGCCGCGGCATCCGCAAGCGCTTTGCCGACACGCGCGGCATGAGCGTGCTCGGGGTGGGCTATCCGACGCCCTATCTCGGTCTGTTTCGCGAGGAGGCGGAACGCTGCTTCGCTTTCATGCCGGCGGTGCAGGGCGTCATGAAGTGGCCGACGAACCGGCCCGGTCTTGCCGCCCTCGTCGACGAACTCGATTTGCCGCTTTCGGATTCCGCGGTCGACCGGGTTCTGCTCGTACATGCGCTCGAAATGGCGCACGACCCGGTCGCGCTGCTGCGAGAGGTTTGGCGGGTCCTGGCCGGGGGCGGGCGGCTTCTGATCGTGGTGCCGAACCGGCGCGGAGTATGGGCGCGCTTGGACACGACGCCGTTCGGCCATGGCCGACCTTACTCGCGCTCGCAGATCACGCATCTCTTGCGCGAAACTTGGTTCACGCCCACGGGATGGGGCGAGGCTCTGCATGTCCCGCCGGTCGCGCGCGGCTGGTTCTTGCGCTCGGCGGTCGCCTGGGAGCGGGCGGGATCGGCGATTGCCGCACCGTTCGCGGGCGTGCACCTGGTCGAGGCCACGAAGCAGGTCTATCGCGCCGTTCCGGCACGCCGCGAGCGGGCGCGACTGGTGCCCGCACTGGAGCCCGCGCTCGCACCCTAAAGCATGATCCCGACAAGTGTGCAGCGGTTTTCGGAAAAGATCATGCTCAGACAAGAAGCTAGATCGGGATGACGATTCGAAGAAAAGTCATCCCGATTTAGCGCATGTCCGGGAAAAGTGGGCACCGGTTTTCCGCCAAGGACATGCGTAAAGCCAGGGGAATCGAGAGCGCATCCCGATTCGACCTACTCGGGATGCGCTCTAACACTACTTTGGCAGATTTTGGCGGGGGCGGGATTCCCAAATCACTTTTTCTGTGAC
>JBAUOM010000113.1:0-5179 GCA_049579765.1 Xanthobacteraceae bacterium | reverse complement strand
GCGTCGAGCACGGCTTGCGCCAGCCGCCACAGCGCGAAGCACAACAGGCCGGCGGCGATGGCGCCCAGGCGGACATGGCCGAGCGGCTCGGCCAGCAGCGCGCGCAACGCGTCCTTGCTGTCGGGAGCACGGTGGCGCGCCCCGAGCGCGGCCAGCACCGCCAGAGCGCCCACCACCGGAACGAAATGTTCCGGGCCTGGCGGTCTCGTACCGGCCGGGCCGCGCTCTCGCCATCCCCACGGCGTCGAAAAAACGCGCTTGCGGCGACAACCCCTGCTTGTCCGCCGGGGTACGCCCGCACTATCGTGACGCGATGTCCGACCTCGCGCCCACCGCCTCGGCGAATGTCCTCGCCGCGGCGACATCGGCCCCCGCGGGCGAAAGCCGGCTGTGGATCGCCGCGCGCACGGCGTTTCCCTTCCTCGTGGTCGGGCTGCTCTGGGAAATCACGGCGTATCTCGGCGTCTTTCCCCGCAAGCTGTTTCCGCCGCTGGAGGAGGTTGCGGCCGCTTTCGTGCGGCTCACCGCCGCCGGCATCCTGCCGCACCACGTGCTCGAAACGCTCATGCGGCTGACCGCGGGCTTTGCCCTTGCCGCGCTCGCGGGCGTGGCGATCGGCTTCGCCATGGGACGCTCGCGCCGTGCGGAGGACATGTTCCTGCCGCTGGTGAGCATCGGCGCGCCGATCCCCGGGCTCGCCTATGCGCCGCTGTTCCTGCTCTGGTTCGGGCTGGGCAACCTTCCGGTCGTGCTGCTGGTCGGTTTCGTCTCCGCCTTCCCGATCATCTTCAACACCTGGACCGGGGTGAAGGCGGTCAAGGAAATCTGGGTGCGATCCGCGCAGGCCATGGGCGCCGACGATCGCCGGCTGTTCCACCACGTGATCCTTCCCGGCGCGCTGCCCTATGTCCTCACCGGGTTGCGGCTCGGGCTCGCCCAGGCGTGGCGCATCCTCGTCGGCGTGGAGATGCTGGCGGCGGTGCCGTGGGGGCTCGGCTGGATGATCTTCGGCGCGCGCGAGTTCCTCAACACCGACGTGATGCTCGCCGGCGTCGTCGTCATCGGCGTGATCGGGCTTGCGCTGGAGAAGCTCGTGTTCCAGCGGCTCGAGACCTACACCGTGGTGCGCTGGGGGATGATGACGTGACCCCACGACCATGAGTACCAAGCTCCAGAGCGTCAACATGGACCGCGCGCGCTCGGCCTACCGCGCGGGGCTCGCCCTGCTCGTGGTCGCCGCCGTCTACGAGGCGATCGCCCGCAGCGGCGCGTTTCCGGCCGCGCTGTTGCCGACGCTGCCGAAGGTGGCGGCCACGCTGTGGCGGCTCCTCCTCGACGGCACCATGCTTGAGCACGCCGGCTACACCATGTACCGCGTGCTGGTCGGGCTGGCGCTCGCGATCGCGGTCGGCCTGCCGCTCGGCATCCTGATGGGCCGCATGCGCAGGGTCGAGAACTTCTTTCTGCCGCTCGCCAGCGCGCTGATGCCGATCCCCTCCCTCGCCTGGGTGCCGGTGTTCATCCTGTGGTTCGGGCTGGGCAACCGCGTCACGATCCTCATCGTGTTCTACGCCGCGCTGTTCCCGCTGCTGCTCAACGCCTGGTCGGGCGTGCGCGCGGTCAATCCCCTGTGGCTGCGCGCGGCCGGCGCCATGGGGGCCGACGAGCGCGCGCTGTTCTGGAAGGTGATCGTCCCCGGCACCTCGCCCTTCATCATCACCGGCGTGCGCCAGGCCTTCCTGCGGGCGTGGATCGCGGTGGTGGGCGCCGAGATGCTCGCCGCCTCCGACTGGGGCCTGGGCTGGGTCATCTTCGACGCCAAGGAATTCCTCAACGCCGACGTGATGCTTGCGTCGCTCGTGGTCATCGGCTTCATCGGCTTCGCCTTCGAGCGGCTGGTGTTCGGCTCGCTCGAGCGCGCCACGGTCATGCGCTGGGGCATGTTGCGCTCCGCGAAGGGGTAGGACGAGAGGCGTGTGTCCCGGACGCGGTGCGGCGCGAGCGCACCAACAGCATCCGGGGGACGCCGTGCCAGAATGCGCGAAGCGGTTCATCGCTGGACCCGGGACCGTACCGGATTCGGCGCGCGTAACGGTCCCGGGTCGGGCAGCGCACCACTTGCTGCGCTGCGTCCGGGAGACACAAGGAGGAAGCGATGAAGCGTCTTTCTGTGTTCCTGCTCGCCGGCCTGACCGCCGGCCTGCAAGCGATCCCGACCGCCCGGGCGCTGGACTATCCCTCGCGGCAGATCACCTTGATCGCGCCATGGCCGGCGGGCGGCGCGGTCGACGTGCTCTGCCGCGGCGTGGCGCCGCACTTGGCGGAACGGTTGGGCAAGCCGGTCGTGGTCGAGAACCGGCCGGGCGCGGGCTCGGTGATCGGGACGGCAACGGGCGCCAAGGCATCGCCGGACGGCTACACCCTGGTGATGGCGGGCAGCGGATCGCTCGCCATCAGCGCGACCATCTACAAGAAGCTCCCTTACGATCCGACCAAGGACTTCGCGCCGCTCCTGCTCTCCGCCAAGATTCCGTTCTTCCTCGTCGTCAATCCCGCGCTGCCCGTGCACTCGGTGGCGGAGCTCGTCAAATACGCCAAGGACAACCCGGGCAAGCTGTCCTTCGCGTCGGGCGGCGCCGGCTCGCCGCACCATCTCTATGCCGAGTTGTTCAAGAGCCTGACCGGCATCGAGATGACCCACGTGCCCTACAAGGGCAGCGCGCCGGCGCTGACCGACGTCGTCGCCGGCCACGTGCCCTTGCTGTTCTCCGATCCCGTTCCGTCGCTGCCGCTGATCAGGGAGGGCAAGGTGCGCGCGCTCGGCGTGACAACCGCCGTCCGCTCACCGTCCGCGCCCGAGATCGCGCCGATTGCGGAATCGGGCGTGCCCGGTTTCGACGTCGCCGGCTGGGGTATGATCACGGCGCCGGCGGAAACGCCGAAGCCGATCGTGATGAGGCTCAATGCCGAGCTCAACCGCGTCGCCGCCTTGCCGGACGTTCAACAGCAGATCGTCAAGCTCGGTATGATCCCGGGCGGCACGTCCTCGCCCGAGGAATTGCAGCGCTTCATCAACACCGAGATCACGCGCTGGGGTGAGGTGGTGCGGCAGGCGGGCCTGGCCGGGACGGAGTGAGACGGAATTTCGTAACTAGCTCGGAATCACTTTGCTGTTGGTTATGGGTCCCCGCGTGCGCGGGGACGACAACAACAAGGAGACGTCGAGCGCTTCACAAGAACCGCGTCGGCCACATCAGCGTGCGCCACATGTGCGAGGAGGGCGTGTTGTCGAAACCGAGCCCCTCCTTCGGCTGCTTGAAATTGCGCCCGATGATGTCGACGAAATCGTCGAGATCGACCTTGGCGTCGGGATCGAACGAGTAGATGTCGTTCACGCAGATGAGCCGCGCGGTCATGTAGTATTTGTGTTTGCGGGCGCGCTCGTATTCCGCGACGATGTAGGGCTCGGGCTGGTAGTCCGGGCCGAAATACTTGCGGTAGAGGTCGGGATAGCCGTAGCCGACGGACTCGTCGGGGAAGAAACGCAGCGCCTGGTGCACGCGCACCGCCCAGCTCACCTCCTCGTCGACATACGGCTCGATCAGCTGCGCGCCCCAATAGCCGTGGTCGCAGCGAATGAAGCTGACCACGCCGATGTCGTGGAGCAGGCACGCGAGCACGACCTTCTCGTCGAGGCCGGCCTTGAGCGCGTGGGTGGCGCTCTGCAAGAGGTGGTTCATCGAGGCGAAGCGCTGCTTGAAGAAGTCGATGAGCTGCGGCTTGTCCGGCATTTTCGGCAGCCGCGGATCGGCACCCATGAGGAAATACTTGCCGGGGTTCTTGGCCATGAGCGCGGCGCCGCTCTCCATGTCGACCCTGCCGTCGGCCAAGTTGAACAGCACCGACTTGGTGGCGATCTTGGCGTTGAGCTCGTGCATCATCTGCTCTTCGAGCTCATCCGCCTGCTCCGACAGAGTCATCGGCTTCGACGCTGCGTGGGGTCCCATGGGAATGCTCCGGCCTTGCGGCTAATTGTCCGACCTGCTTTGCGCCTGTCTACACGGAATTCGGCTCGGGCGAAACTGCACTTGGCCGGTTCTGGCCACGAACGGGCATACCATCTATGACTGCGCCACACGGGTAGCAGCCGATGCCGCATATCGAAGTCGCCAATGTCTCGCTCACCTACGACACGCCCGCCGGCCGGGTGCCGGGCGTGGAATCGGTCAGCTTCGATATCGAGGCCTCCGAGTTCCTCTGCATTGTCGGCCCCTCGGGCTGCGGGAAGTCGACGCTGCTCAACATCATCGCGGGCTTTCTCACCCCGACCGCGGGCGAGATCCGCATCGGCGGCAAGACCGTCAGCGGATACGGCCTCGACCGCGGCGTCGTGTTCCAGGACTTCGCCCAGCTGTTCCCGTGGCGCACCGCGCTCGGCAACGTCACCTTCGGCCTCGAGATGAAGGGCATCGGCAAGGCCGAGCGCGAGGAGATCGCGCTCGAGCAGCTCAAGCTGGTGAAGCTCGAGAAATTCGTGCAGTCTTATCCGCATCATCTCTCCGGCGGGATGCAGCAGCGGGTCGCCATCGCGCGCGCGCTCGCCTACAATCCCGCCGTGCTGCTGATGGACGAGCCGTTCGCGGCGCTCGACGCGCTCACCCGCGACGACATGCAGCGGCTGCTGGCGGACGTCTGGCGGGAGACGCGCAAGACCGTGGTCTACGTGACGCACAATGTGGCGGAGGCGGTCTACCTGGCGGACCGCGTGGTGGTCATGACGCCGCATCCCGGAATGGTGAAGACCGAGGTGCCGATCGGCCTGCAACGGCCGCGCGATCCGCTCAGCGTGGAATTCCTGGACTATCAGAAATCGCTGCTGCGCCATCTCGGCCAGGATGTGACAGCACCCGACGGGAAGAGATAGACGCGATGCGTCAGTTCGACCACGCTCTTCAGGCTGGCTCGGTCTGCTCCCTCTCCCCGCCGAAGCGGGGAAGGGCGCGCGCCGAGGTCGCTGCACGACTCGCCAGCATTGGCGAAAGAGTGAGATCAGGAAGGGTTGGTAAAATGCCTCTTATGACGACCAAACTCTTCTGCGCCCTCGCGCTGCTCGCGCTCGCCGCCGGCGGCGCGGCGGGCGCGCAGGACGCCTATCCGTCGCGCCCGGTCCGGCTGGTGG
>JBAUOM010000112.1:0-2757 GCA_049579765.1 Xanthobacteraceae bacterium | reverse complement strand
CCGCAGCACGACCTACGGCAAGGTCGCGGAAGCCGCCGCCAAGCTTGAGCCGCCGAAGGACATCAAGCTCAAGGACCCGAAGGACTGGAAGATCGCGGGCAAGCCGCTCAAACGGCTCGACACCGCGAACAAGCTCACGGGCAAGCAGACCTATTCCATGGACGTCAAGCGCCCGGGAATGCTCAACGCCGCGATCAAGGAGAGCCCGGTCTTTGGCGGCAAAGTGAAAAGCTACGACGCTGCCAAAGTAGCCGGTATGAAAGGTGTCAAGAAAGTCGTCCAGGTCGGCGATTCCGCGGTGGCGGTGGTGGCCGATACCTGGTGGCAGGCCAAGATCGCGCTCGAGGCTTTGCCGATCGAGTGGGACGACGGGCCGAACGCCAAGGTCTCGAGCGCGACCATCGCGGAGATGCTCAAGGCCGGCCTCGACGCCCAGGACGCATTCGTCGGCAATCAGCAAGGCGACGCGAAAGCCGCCATCGCCGGCGCGGCGAAGAAGATCGAAGCGGTCTATTCCTATCCATTCCAGAACCACGCGGCCATGGAGCCGATGAACGCGACCGCACTTTATACGCCCGACAGGTGCGAGGTCTGGACCAGCACACAGAACGGCGAAGCCGCCCTCGCGGCCGCGAAAGAGGCAAGCGGTCTGCCGATCGAAAAATGCGACGTGCACAATACGATTCTCGGCGGCGGCTTTGGTCGGCGGGCGCGCAGCGAATACGTGTCGCATGCCGTTCGCATCGCCAAGGAAATGCCGGGTACGCCGATCAAGTTGATCAAGTCGCGGGAAGACGACACCGCCAACGGCGTCTATCACCCGATCACACAGTGCAAGCTGACCGGCGCGCTCGACGCCGACAACAACCTGACAGGGCTGCACATGCGGATTTCCGGCCAGTCGATCCTGGCGACGGTGAATCCGGGAGCGCTCCAGAACGGGCGCGATCCATTCACCTTCCAAGGGCTGAATCCCGGCGGCGTGGAGGGCGCATTCGGCTACACCATTCCGCATCTCCTGATCGACCATGCGATGCGCAACCCGCCGATTCCGCCATGGTTCTGGCGCGGCGTGAACAACAACCAGAATGCCCTCTACCTCGAGTGCTTCATGGACGAGCTGGCGCACGCGGCCGGGCAGGATCCGCTCGAGTTCCGGCGCAAGCTGATGGGCAAGCATCCCAAACATCTCGGCGTGCTCAACGCGGTGGCCGAGAAGATCGGCTGGGAAAAGCCTGCCCCGCAAGGCGTCTATCGCGGCCTCGCCCAGCACATGGGTTACGGCAGCTACGTCGCGGCCGCGGCGGAAATCTCGGTCAACGGCGGGAACAAGATCAAGATCCACCGCATCGTCGCTGCCACCGATTGCGGCCACGCCGTCAATCCGGCGCAGATCGAACGCCAGGTCGCGGGCTCGTTCGTCTACGGGCTCTCCGCCCTGTTCTACGGCGAGTGCACGGTGAAGGATGGTCGCATCGAGCAGACCAACTTCCACGACTACAACGTGATGCGCATCGCCGAGATGCCGAAGGTCGAGACGATCGTGATGCCGTCGGGCGGCTTCTGGGGCGGTGTCGGCGAGCCGACGATCTTCGTGGCCGCGCCCGCCGTGCTCAATGCGCTGTTTGCCGCCACCGGCAAGCGCATCCGCTCGGTCCCGCTCAAGAACCACGACATTTCGTTCGCGTGACGAAGCGGCGCGGCAGCCGAACGGAAGCTGCCGCGCCCATTCTCGCAAGCAGTGCTTCGCGCCGTCGCGGCATCGCGCCCGTGATGGCGCTGCGCCCTGCGGTTGGCGTTCCGCGCCTGCGGGCGTCGGGCAAGCCCTTGAGCGAATGGCGCAATTGATCGAGCGGCAGCGCGAGCGCCGGGGGTGCCGATTCGATCTCGCCGCCCTGCGATTTCCATATTAGAATTAAACTAAGCTGATCATCACGACAGCACGCGCGGCGCAACCGACGGGATGCCGCCGCGCCAAAAACATCGCCCGTTTGGCGATTTGAGTGGGAGGACTGCACATGGCTGCTCTCAGCGTGAATGGAACGATTCATCAGGTCGACGCCGACCCCAACACTCCGCTGCTGTGGGTGTTGCGCGAGCATGTCGGACTGACCGGCACCAAATACGGTTGCGGCATCGCGCAATGCGGCGCCTGCACCGTCCACGTCGACGGCGTGGCGATGCGCTCGTGCTCGCTGCCGTTGAGCGCGATCGAAGGCAAGAAGATCACCACCATCGAAGGGCTGGCGCAGAACGGCGTTCTGCACAAGGTGCAGAAGGCCTGGCTCGAGCACGACGTGCCGCAATGCGGCTATTGCCAGTGCGGGATGATCATGGCGGTGGCGGCGCTGCTGGCGGAGAAGCCGAAGCCGACCGACGCCGACATCGACACCAACATCACCAATATCTGTCGCTGCGGCACCTTCCAGCAGGTGCGCGAGGCGATCCACGCCGCTGCCAGCGCGTGAGGGAGGCCATCATGAATTACGTACCGACAATGAACCGCCGCAGCTTCGTCGTGAGCGCAGCCGCCTTGGGCGGCGGGCTGGCGCTCGGCCTCGACCTCCCGTTCGGAGGCCCGCAGGTCATTCGCGCCGCCGACGGCACGCCCGAGGTCAATGCCTGGGTGGTGATCCGCCCCGACGACACCGTGGTCATCCGCATCGCGCGCTCGGAGATGGGCCAGGGTTCGCTCACCGGGCTTGCCCAGCTCGTCGCCGAGGAGCTCGACTGCGACTGGTCGAAGGTGACCTGGGA